>NZ_JAOCLK010000015.1:0-101477 GCF_029845265.1 Ectopseudomonas oleovorans | reverse complement strand
ACAGGCAGACCTCGCCCTCTATCCTGTTCGACCGCTGCAGGCGCGCGATCTTCCACTGGAAGCCGAGTACCAGGCCGGTGGCCGTGACCGCCAGCCCAGCCGCCAGCCCCCACCACACACCCTGTGCCCCCCAGCCCAGCGGGAAGGCCAGCAGCCAGGCCAGTGGCGCGCCGGCGCACCAGTAACCGGTCAGGCCGATCAGCAGGGTGGTACGCCCGTCATTGAGTCCGCGAATCGCACCCATGGCGATGCTCTGCAGGCCGTCGAACAGCTCGAACCAGGCGGCGATTGCCAGCAGGCTGACCGCCAGGGTGACGATATCGGCGAAGGCCGGATCGTGGCGGTCGAGGAACAGGCCGATGATCCACTCCGGCAGCAGCCAGAACAGCAGGGCGAACAGCAGCATCAGGGCAGCGCCCATTGCCATGCCCAGGTGCCCGGCCTGGCGCGACAGGTGCAGGCGCTCGGCGCCGTAGTGCAGGCCGACGCGGAAGGTCACGGCATAGGACAGCCCCTGCGGCACGATGAACGCCAGCGCCACCGTCTGCATGGCGATCTGGTGCGCCGCCAGTTGCACGTTGCCCAATGCGCCCATGCACAGGGTGGCGAAGGTGAACAGCCCCTGCTCGGCGGCGTAGGTGCCGCCGATGGGCAGGCCGAGGCGCAGCAGGGCACGCATCTCCGTGCGCTGTGGGCGGCCCAGGCCAAGGCGCAGCCCGTACTGGCGGTAAGGCGCGGCGATCAGGATGTACAGCGCCAGGGCCAGAGCCATGGCCGTGCTGACCAGCGCGGTGGTCATGCCGATGCCGCTCAGACCCAGATCGGGCAGGCCGAACCAGCCCTTGATCAGCGCATAGTTGATGATGAAGTTGGCGAGGGTGCCGACGATGCTGATGGCCATGACCGGCCCCGGATGGCCGATGGCACTGGTAAAGCCGCGCAAGGCCATGAAGCACAGGTAGCCAGGCAGCGCCAGCGACAGTGGATGGAGGAATGCCATGGCCTGACTCGCCGCATCGGGATGCTGACCCAGATAAGGCAGTAATGGCCCCAGGAAATTGAGGCACAGTGCGCTGCCGATGCCCAGCAGCAGTGCCAGCCACAGGCCGCTCTGCAGCAGGCGGGTGACGCCGCCGGGGTCACCCGCACCATGACGAATGGCGACCAGGCTGCCAACGGCGGCGATCACCCCGGTGCAGAAGATCGAGAAGATGAAATAGCAGGTGGCGCCCAGTGCGCCACCGGCCAGTTGCTGCGGGCCGAGCATGGCCATCATCAGCGTGTCGGTGAAGATCATCAGCGCATGGGCCAACTGTGCGGAGATCAGCGGGCCGGCCAGGCGCAGCAATGCCGCCAGCTCATGGCCAAGAGGATTTTTCATGATGAGTAAAACTTCGGCAGGGTAAGCATCCCCAGGCTGTCGGGGGATAGGTAATCGCCGCTATTCTGTGGCTCTTTTCGAGTGCTCACAAAAGGAAAATAGCCATGCATTGCATGATTAAAACTCATGGAAGCAAGGCATGAACCGCCGTCTGCCGCCGCTCTATGCGCTGCGCGCCTTCGAGGCCGCCGCGCGACATGCCTCGTTCACCCGTGCCGCCGAGGAACTGGCCATTACCCAGAGTGCGGTCAGCCGGCATATCCGCACGCTGGAGGAGCACTTCGACTGTCGCCTGTTCGAGCGTTGCGGGCGCAGCCTGCAGTTGAGCGAGCAGGGGCGTGCCCTGTTACCGGGCGTGAGTGACGGCTTCGACAGCCTGGCGCGGGCCTGTTCGGTGCTGCAGGCCGATGACGGCGTGTTGCGCCTGAAGGCGCCGACCACGCTGACCGTGCGCTGGCTATTGGCGCGTTTGTCGCACTATCGCCAGGTGCATGCCGATGCCGAGGTGCAGCTGACCAGTACCTGGATGGATGTGGACAAGGTGGATTTCCGGCAGGAGCCCTTCGATTGTGCGGTGCTGCTGTCTGATGGCCATTTCCCCGATGAATGGGAAAGCACCGAGCTGTTTGCCGAGTGGTTGATCCCGGTGTGCAGCGCCGCCGATGCTGCGGATGCACCTTGGACGCTCGAGCGCCTGCGTGCGGCGCAACAGCTGCACCCGACGCCGGATCGCCGCGACTGGCGGCGCTGGCTGCAGGCCATCGGGCTCAGCGATCAGGTGCCACTGAAAAGCGGACAGATGTTCGACATGCTCGAACTGGGCATCGTCGCAGCGGCGCGTGGTTATGGTGTGTCCATCGGCGACCTGTTGATGGTGGCCGAGGATGTGGCGCTCGGACGGCTCGGGCTGCCCTGGCCAACAGCCGTACTGAGTGGCGAGCGCTATTACCTGGTATGGCCGCGTGCGCATCGGGCGCAGGGACGCCTGCGGCGTTTGCGTGACTACCTGCTGGCAGAGGTCGCCGCGCTGGCGCTGCCCGAGGTTGAGCGCTTGTGCTGAGCGCATTCCGCATTGGCAACACAGGTTCACTGGCGGTGCTCGACGAGCACGGCAAGTGGCTGGTCAAGCCCGCGGGCACGGGCGCTCTGGAGACACTGCCGGCAGCCCTGAGTGAGCGGATTGTCCGTCCCGCTGAGGGCGGCTTCTGGACGGATGCCGGGCAGACTTTCTACAGCGTCGCCATGCCGTTCGCCGGTGGCCCCTGGACGGTGCTGGCAAGCATGCCGCGCGAGGAAATCCAGGCGGTGACCTGGCGTGTCGGTACTCAGTTGGCCATGGGCAGCGCGATTACCCTGTTGCTGGCGGTGATCGAGGTGGTCGCCGACGAGGTGCGCAACCTGGCCGGACGCACCCGTGAGGCAACCAACGAGATCTCGGCGATGATCGGCAGCATCCAGAGTGAAACCGGCAGCGCCATCGCCACCATGGAGCAGGGCCGGCAGCTCATGCAGGACGGTCTGGAGCGCAACGCCAAGGTGGCGTCAGCGCTGGCGCAGATCAGCGAGCAGAGCGATGCCGCCGGTGAGCAGTTCGCCGCCATCACCACCGCCACCAGCGAGCAGAACAGTACCGCGACCGTGCTCAGCGCCAACCTGCAGAGCATTGCCCAGGCCAATGGTGAGCAGCGGCAAGTGGTGGCCAACCTGGCCGACACTGCGCGCGAGCTGGATCATCTGGCTTCGCAACTGCGTCAGGAGGTCGAGCGCTTCCGTTGAGTCACCCTGCTGCGGGGCGATACTGCAGCGCTTCGGCCAGGTGGGCACGGCTGATGTGCTGTTCCTCTGCCAGGTCGGCCAGGGTTCGCGCGACCTTGAGCACGCGATGGGCCGCGCGCAGGGACAGACCCAGGCGTTCGCAAGCGCCCTCCAGCCACTGCCGGTCGGCATCGCCCAGGGCGCAATGCTGGCGCAGACCGGGCAAGTCGAGAAAGGCGTTGGCCACGCCCTGGCGCTGCAGTTGCCGGGCGCGGGCCTGCGCGACCTTGGCGGCGGCCTCAGCGGTGCTTTCGCCATCCTGCGGTGCAGCATTGAGGGCCGTTGTTTCGCGGGCTACCGTCAGGTGCAGATCGATGCGGTCGAGCAGTGGCCCCGACAGCTTGGCGCGGTAGCGCTGAATCTGCTCCGGCGTGCAGCGACAGCGGTTGCTTGGGTCACCCAGGTAGCCACACGGGCAGGGATTCATCGCCGCCACCAACTGAAAACGCGCCGGGAAACGCACCTTGTCGCGTGCCCGGGCAATCACGATATGACCGCTTTCCAGCGGTTCGCGCAGCACTTCCAGCACCTTGCGGTCGAATTCCGGCAACTCGTCGAGAAACAGCACGCCCATATGGGCCAGGGTAATTTCACCCGGTTGCGGGCGGCTGCCGCCGCCGACCAGTGCCGGCCCCGAGGCGCTATGGTGCGGGGTGCGAAAGGGGCGTTGCGGCCAGTGCTGCAGGGGCGCGTGGCTGGCCACCGAATGAATCGCCGCAACCTGCAGCGCCTCGCTTTCGTCCAACGGCGGCAGCAGCCCTGGCAGGCGGCTGGCCAGCAGCGTCTTGCCGGTACCGGGCGGGCCGCTGAGCAGCAGGTTATGCGAGCCGGCAGCCGCCACCAGCAAGGCGTGTTTGGCGGCCAACTGGCCCTGGACTTCGGCCAGATCCGGGTAGGGGCGGCTCTGCCTGAGCAGCCCCTGTGCGAGATAAGCGTCGAGCGGTGCGCTGCCGTTGAGGTGCGCGGCGATCTGCAACAGATGCTCGACGGCGATGACCTTCAGCCCCGAAGCGAGGCTGGCTTCTTCGGCATTGGCGTGCGGCACCATCAGGGTGCGTCCGGCTTCGCGCGCTGCCAAGGCGGCCGGTAATACGCCCTGTACCGGGCGTACCGCGCCGGACAGCGCCAATTCGCCCAGGCATTCGTATTCATCCAGTGACTGCGCCGGCACCTGGCCGCTGGCGGCGAGAATACCCAGGGCGATGGCCAGATCGAAGCGTCCGCCGTCTTTCGGCAGATCGGCAGGTGCCAGATTCAGGGTGATGCGCTTGCTCGGAAATTCGAACGCGGCATTGAGGATCGCACTGCGTACACGATCCTTGCTCTCCTTGACCGCCGTTTCCGGCAGGCCCACCAGGGTCAGGGATGGCAGGCCGTTGGCCAGGTGCGCTTCGACGGTGACGGCCGGGGCTTCGACGCCGACCTGGGCGCGGCTGTGGACGATGGCCAG
Organism: Ectopseudomonas oleovorans; assembly: GCF_029845265.1. Taxonomy (NCBI): domain Bacteria; kingdom Pseudomonadati; phylum Pseudomonadota; class Gammaproteobacteria; order Pseudomonadales; family Pseudomonadaceae; genus Ectopseudomonas; species Ectopseudomonas oleovorans. The sequence goes on along the minus strand of NZ_JAOCLK010000015.1, from coordinate 96,831 downwards.
GGACATGATCGCTCCTTGATCTGCAACTGTCCCGCCGGACTCAATCGGCGGGCGGGTTCAGCTTGTTTTCCAGCTCGACGACCTTGGCCTCCAGTGCCTCGAGGCGGGCACGGGTGCGGGCCAGGACCACCATCTGGCTGTCGAATTCGTCACGGCTGACCAGATCGAGCTTGCTGAAACCGCTCTGTAGCAGGGCTTTGAACTGTGCCTCCAGTTCGGCACGCGGCAGCGGGCTGTCGCCACTGAACAGGCGCGAGGCGTGAGTGCTGAGGGTGTCGAGCAGGGCTTTTGGCGGCAGCATGATCAGGTTCCGTAAACAAACGGTCGGCAGTGTAGCACGCAGCTGTCAGCGGGATGTTCAGGCGTGGTCTGCACGATTTTTGAGCATTGCGTGATATGTCGATGCACCAAATGTGTGCGGCGCGTCCGGTGTGAAGGGCCGGACAATGCCGCCCGAAACAGGTAAAGGCTTGATAGATGGCGCTTTTGCGTGAGCTGGCAAGCTTTCTGCTTAGACCCCTGCGACGCATGCACCGATGCAGTTCCGGTGCGGCAGGCGAAGCGGGGAGTGTTTCGTCGGGAGCGGTTGGTGGGTATCGATCACGCCAGGTTGGAGCGGTCGGTGCATTACAAAAGCCAGACACTGCGCTTAGACTTGGCCCGGGTTCGCAATTCCTGGGGCATGTCCACCTTTCACGGGAGAACGTTTCATGAAACTAGTCACTGCCATCATCAAGCCGTTCAAGCTGGACGACGTGCGCGAGTCACTGTCGGAGATCGGCGTGCAGGGCATTACCGTCACCGAGGTCAAGGGCTTCGGCCGTCAGAAAGGCCATACCGAGCTGTATCGCGGTGCCGAGTATGTGGTCGATTTTCTGCCCAAGGTGAAGATCGACGTGGCCATCGCTGACGATCAGCTCGATCGTGTGATTGAGGCCATCACCAAGGCTGCCAACACCGGCAAGATCGGTGACGGCAAGATTTTCGTAGTCAACCTGGAACAGGCGATCCGTATTCGTACCGGCGAAACCGATACCGACGCGATCTAAGCAAGCCTCCGAACCCCACGCCCCAGGAGTAAACCCATGACTCTGCGATCTTTCGCAGGGCTAGGAGCCCTTTTGCCCTCGAGTTCTGCCCGTGCGCCGTACTCGAAGGCGAATGCCGGAGCTGGCGATGCCCTCGCCGCTCTGCTGTGCCAGATCCTCTTCGGGTCTCGCGCTCGCCTAGTGATGGGAATGCCTGGTCGCCATACGGCGCAGGGGTTCCGGTGATCCAGAACGAGCGTGGCAACGACCTGTAAAGCATGCGGAACGCGTCCGGCGCCAACCTGGACGTTTCAACCGAACAGCGCGCAACGAAAGCGCCGGCAAGAGGTGAAAAATGGATAACACAGCATTGACTGCATTGCAGTACGGCTTCGATACCTTCTACTTTCTGATCTGTGGTGCCCTGGTGATGTGGATGGCAGCGGGTTTTGCCATGCTCGAATCCGGCCTGGTGCGCGCCAAGAACACCACCGAGATCCTGACCAAGAACATCGCTCTGTACGCCTTGGCGAGCGTGATGTATCTGGTGATTGGTTATCACATCATGTACTCCAGCCCGGAAGGCGGCATCTTCCCCAGTCTGGGCTTCCTGATTGGTGACGAGAACGCCGTCGATGCCGTGCTGGCTGGTGGCGACGATGCGCCATACTACGCGGCTCGCTCCGATTTCTTCTTCCAGATCGTGTTCGCTGCCACCTGCATGTCGGTGGTCTCCGGTGCCGTTGCCGAGCGCATGAAGCTGTGGGCCTTCCTGGCCTTCGCCGTGGTCATGACCGGTTTCATCTACCCGGTACAGGGCTTCTGGAAATGGGGTTCGGGCTTCCTCAACGAAGCAGGCTTCCTCGATTTCGCCGGTTCCGGCATCGTCCACATGGCAGGTGCCACCGCAGCGCTGGCTGGCGTGATCCTGCTCGGTGCGCGTAAAGGCAAGTACGGTGCCAATGGTCAGGTCAACGCCATTCCGGGTGCCAACCTGCCGATGGCGACCCTGGGTACCTTCATCCTGTGGATGGGCTGGTTCGGCTTCAACGGTGGCTCGCAGCTGAAGATGAGCACCATCGAAGACGCCAACGCCGTGGCCCAGGTGTTCGTCAACACCAACATGGCCGCAGCCGGTGGCTTGCTGGCTGCACTGGTCGTGGCGCGCATCCTGTTCGGCAAGGCCGACCTGACCATGGCGCTGAACGGTGCTCTGGCTGGCCTGGTTGCCATTACCGCTGAGCCGCTGACCCCGAGTGCGCTGCAAGCGACTCTGATCGGTGGCGTCGGTGGCGTACTGGTCGTGTTCTCTATCCTGGGCCTGGACAAGATCAAGATCGACGATCCGGTCGGTGCCATCTCGGTGCACGGCGTCGTAGGTATCTGGGGTCTGCTGGCTGTCTGCCTGACCAACCCGGACGCCAGCCTGGGGGCCCAGCTGCTGGGTATCGTCAGCATCTTCGCCTGGGTGTTCATCGCCAGCCTGATCGTGTGGAGCATCATCAAGGCGGTGATCGGCCTGCGCGTCAGCGAAGAAGAGGAATACGAGGGTGTGGACATCGCCGAATGCGGCATGGAAGCCTACCCGGAGTTCACCGGCAAGAAGTGAGTTTCGCCGGGAATGACAAGGGCGCCTTTAGGCGCCCTTTGTTTTTTCTGGCAGCACGCTAGAATGCGCGCGCTGGAGCCATCGAGAGTGAGAGCGGCATGTGGCAGCAACGCATCATCAGTCTGCGTCCGCGTGAGCGCGGTTTTCATCTGGTGACCGAAGAGGTGCTGGGCGCATTGCCGGAACTGGCGCAGGTGCGTGTCGGTCTGCTGCACCTGTGGCTGCAGCACACCTCGGCATCGCTGACGGTCAACGAGAACGCCGACCCTGCAGTGCGCCGGGATTTCGAGCGCTTCTTCAACCGTCTGGTGCCGCAGGGTGAGGCAGGCTACGAGCACGATGACGAAGGGCCGGACGATTTGCCGGCGCACTTCAAGGGCAGTCTGCTGGGCGTTCAGCTGCAGCTGCCGATACAGCAGGGACGGCTGGCGCTGGGCACCTGGCAGGGTATTTACCTGGGCGAGCATCGCGATCATGGCGGTGCTCGGCGAGTGGTGGCGACCCTGCAGGGCGAGGCTATTTGAATTTTTCCGGTGGTGCGGTGTTCACTGCGCGACTGGGCTATAACTAACCTGCTTTTCGCAAGTCATGAGGTTGAACATGAGCGACGAAGACCTGGAACAAGACGATCTGGAAGCGGCCGATGAGGACGACGGTGAGGAACTGGCTGCAGCCGATGACGGCGACAGTGGCGACGATGAAGGCGACGGCGAGGTCGTAGCCAGCAGCAAGAAGAGCAAGGCCAAGTCTGTCGAGGTCGACGAGCTGCCGAGCATCGAAGCCAAGCAGAAGGAGCGCGACGCCCTGGCCCGCGCCATGGAAGAGTTCCTCGCCCGTGGCGGCAAGGTGCAGGAGGTGGAGCCCAACGTGGTCGCCGACCCGCCCAAGAAGCCCGACAGCAAATACGGCAGCCGCCCCATCTGAGGACAGCTCGCTGCAAGGAACCCGCCCTTCGTGGCGGGTTTTTTGGTGCGCCCATCCCTGGCGGCAATCCTGAGCGGAGCAGCTCAACCGGCACGTCGGCAATTTTGTGGAGCCTGCTATCCAGGCCGTAGCCCATCAGATGAAATCCGGGGCATCTGCTGCGCTGAATGGTGGAAGATTCCGGGCGACAGAGAAATGCTGTTTGTGCCCCGAGGCTTCTACGACCAGCTGTCGAGCAGCACTGGCAGCTCGGCCAGGCTGGCGATCTGCGCATCCGGGGCCGTCTCGCCTTCCCAGCTGCGTCCTTGCGGGTTGAACCAGACCGCCCGCATGCCGGCCGCCTGGGCGCCGGCAATGTCGTCGCTGGGATGGTCGCCGATATGCACGGCACGCTCGGCGGCTACGCCGCCGGCGCGGCTGAGTGCTTCACGGAAGGGTTTCGGGTCGGGTTTGCCGATGCCCAACTCCTCGGCGCACAGGGCAAAGCGGAAGTATTCCGATAGGCCCAGGCGGCGTACATCGGCATTGCCGTTGGTGATCACGCCGAGCATGAAACGCTCGGCCAGGGCTTCCAGCGTCGGGTGCACCTCGGTGAACAGCTCGACCTGATGGCGCGCGCTGAGAAACACCTGAAACCCGGCTTCGGCCAGCGTCTGCGCCTCGCCGTTTGGGTAGCCGGCATCTTCCAGGGCGTGAAACAGAATGCGTCGACGCAGCTCGCTCAAACGATGCTTGAGCATCGGCTCGGCGTCGAGCAGACGGCTGCGGACCGCCCACAGATGCTCGACCGGCACCGCGCCCAGGCGCGGCGCATGCAGGGCCAGCCAATTGCGCAGGGCGGCTTCGGCATCCTGCATCACCGGAGTGACGTCCCACAGGGTGTCGTCGAGGTCGAAGGTGATCAGTTTAATGCTCATTCGGAGCCGCCTTTGCGCTTGGCACGTGGATGGGTCTGGTCGTAGACACTGGCCAGGTGTTGGAAGTCCAGGTGGGTGTAGATCTGCGTGGTGGCGATATCGGCATGACCGAGCAGCTCCTGTACCGCGCGTAGATCCTGTGAGGATTCCAGCATATGACTGGCGAAGCTGTGGCGCAGCATGTGTGGATGCAGGTGCTGGCCCAGCTCGCGCACGCCGGCCTGGCGCACGCGCAGTTGCACAGCGCGTGGTCCCAGGCGTCGGCCCTGCTGGCTGATGAACACGGCACCATCGTTGGGGTTGGCCAGCTTGCGCAGTGGCAGCCAGTGTTCCAGTGCCTGTCGCGCCATGCTGCCGACTGGCAGTTCGCGCACCTTGTTGCCCTTGCCGCGCACGCGTACCAGACCGGCGGGCAGGTCCAGGCCGTCTAGATCGAGTCCGACCAGTTCGGACAGGCGCAGGCCCGAGGAATAGAACAGCTCGAGCATGGCCTGATCGCGGCGGGCGATGAAGTCGTCCTCCACCGCGCCGTCGAGCAGTTGCGCGCTGCGGTCGGCGTCCAAGGTGCGGGGAAGGCGGCGCTCGCGTTTTGGCGGGCTCAGGCCGGTCGCCGGATCGTGACGGCACAGGCCTTCACGCAACAGATATTGATAGAGGCCGCGGGTGGCCGAGAGCAGGCGCGCCAGGCTGCGGCTTGCCAGGCCCTGCTGATGCAGGCGGGCGACCAGACGGCGCAGATTACGGGTGTCCAGCTCGCTCCAGTCGTTCAGGCCTTCGGCTTCGCAAAAGGCCTGCAGCTTGGCCAGATCACGGCGATAACCGTCGAGGGTATGCACCGACACCTGGCGCTCGCGGCGCAGGTGTTCGAGGTAGGCGTCGAGATGGGTTTCAAGTGTCACGTGCCGGGCTCCGAGCGGGCCGAAGGTGGATGAGCCTCGTCATCCACCCTACACGACCTAGCGTACCGAGCGCAGCGGCGTGGCGAAACTCGGCAGTACGCGGGCCAGTACTTCGGCGATATAACTGAGGAACAAGGTGCCGAGCGAACTCTTGTAGTGCTGCGGGTCGGCGCTGCCGATGGCGAGAATGCCATGCAGGCCCTGATGGTTGAGGCTGACCACGGCGGCGGAGCCGACTTGCGGCGCGTCTTCCTTGCCGAAGAGAAACTCCAGCTCATGCGGGCGCAATACGCCGCAGATGGTCTTGCCGCCGCTGAGCAGGCCGCCGACCTGTTGATGTGCCTCGGCCGAGCTGACCGAGCGACCGACCGGCAGCTTGTTGTCGCTGAACAGGATCAGGCCAACGAAGGGCACCTGGAATTCATGGCGCAGGCTGTCTTCGACCACGCCGACCACTTCCTCGAGGCTGCCGGCATCGAGCAGGTCCAGCACCAGGCGGCGGGTCTTGTCGAACAGGCGGTCGTTGTCGCGCGCCACGTCCATCAACTGGCCAAGGCGGTGGCGCATCTCGATGTTGCGCTCGCGCAGCAGCTTGACCTGGCGTTCTACCAGCGACACGGCGTTGCCGGACTGGTGCGGAATACGCAGCTCGGGGATCAGTTCTTCATGGTCGATGAAGAACTCCGGGTGCAGGCGCAGATAGGCCGCGACCGTTTCCGAATCGAGCGGTTTGGGCGAATCCTGCTGGTCGGTCATAGGCGAACCTGTCCTTCGTATACGCGGGCAGCGGGCCCGGTCATCATAACCGGCTGACCCTCGCCTGCCCATTCGATGGACAGTTTGCCGCCTGGCAGTTCCAGTTGCACGGGCGAATCCATCCAGCCCTGGCGAATGGCCGCAACGGCCGCCGCGCAGGCGCCGGTGCCGCAGGCCAGGGTTTCGCCGGCACCACGCTCCCACACGCGCAGGCGCGCATGCTTGCGGTCAAGCACCTGGAGGAAGCCGACATTGACCCGCTGCGGGAAGCGCGGGTGGTGTTCCAGCTTCGGCCCGAGCGTATGCACCGGTGCGTCATCAACGTTGTCGACGCGCAGCACCGCATGCGGATTGCCCATCGACAGCACGGCCAGCTCGACGCTCTGGCCCTCGACGTCGACGCGATAGGTCAGCGCGGCCTGGTCGGCCTGGAACGGCACCTGTTCCGGCTGCAGGCGCGGTGCGCCCATGTTGACGCAGACCTGGCCATCGTTCTGCACGCGCAGCTCGATGATGCCGCTCTTGGTCTCGACGCGAATGACCTTCTTGGTGGTCAGGCGCTTGTCCAGCACGAAGCGGGCGAAGCAGCGCGCGCCGTTGCCGCACTGCTCAACTTCCGAGCCGTCGGAGTTGAAGATGCGGTAACGGAAGTCGACATCCGGGTGACTCGGCGGCTCGACGATCAGCAGTTGGTCGAAACCGACGCCGACGTGGCGGTCGCCCCATTGTTTGGCATGCTTGGGTTGCACGTGGGCGTGCTGACTGATCAGGTCGAGGACCATGAAGTCATTACCCAGGCCGTGCATCTTGGTAAAGCGCAATAGCATGACGTCGCCCTCAGGCCGGCAGCAGGCTTTCGCCGGCATAGAGCTCTTGGACTGTCTCGCGACGACGCACTTCATAAGCCTGTTCGCCATCCACCAGCACCTCGGCGGCGCGGCCGCGGGTGTTGTAGTTGGAGCTCATGACGAAGCCATAGGCGCCTGCCGAGCGCACGGCCAGCAGGTCACCCTCGGCCAGCACCAACTGACGATCCTTGGCCAGGAAGTCGCCGGTCTCGCAGATCGGTCCGACCAGGTCGTAGTTACGCGACTCGCCTTCACGCGGCTGCACCGGCGACACGTCCATCCACGCCTGATACAGGGCGGGGCGGATCAGATCGTTCATCGCCGCATCGACGATGGCGAAGTCCTTGTGCTCGGTGTGCTTGAGGTATTCCACCTGAGTCAGCAGCACGCCGGCGTTGGCGACGATGAAGCGGCCCGGTTCGAACACCAGGCCCAGGTCGCGACCTTGCAGGCGTTTGCGCACGGCGGTGATGTAGTCGCCGGCCAGCGGCGGCTGCTCGTCGCGGTACTGCACGCCAAGGCCACCACCGAGATCCAGATGCTTGATGGTGATACCGCGCGCGGCCAGCTTGTCGACCAGCAGCAACAGGCGATCCAGGGCATCGAGGAAGGGTTCAAGGGTGGTCAACTGCGAACCGATGTGGCAGTCGACGCCGATCACTTCCAGGTTCGGCAGCTCGGCAGCGCGGGCGTAGACCGCCTCGGCCTGCTCGATGTCGATGCCGAACTTGTTTTCCTTGAGGCCGGTGGAAATGTACGGGTGGGTGCCGGCGTCCACGTCCGGGTTGACCCGTAGCGAGACGGGCGCCTTGACGCCCAGCTCGGCAGCTACCTTCTGCAGGCGCTCCAGCTCGACGCTGGACTCGACGTTGAAGCAGTGCACACCGACTTCCAGCGCGCGGCGCATGTCGTCGCGGCTCTTGCCAACGCCGGAGAAGACGATGCGGCTCGGCTCGCCACCGGCGGCCAGGACGCGCTCCAGCTCACCGCTGGAAACGATGTCGAAGCCGGCGCCGAGGCGTGCCAGCACGTTCAGCACGCCGATGTTGGAGTTGGCCTTGACCGCGAAGCAGACCAGGTGCGGCATGCCGGCCAGGGCATCGGCATAGGCGCGGTACTGCACTTCGATATGTGCGCGGGAATAGACGTAGGTGGGCGTGCCGAAGCGCTGGGCCAGCGCGGACAAGGCAACGCCTTCCGCGAACAGCTCACCGTCGCGGTAGTTGAAGGCTTCCATGGGGCAGCTCCTGTCAGAGTTCGAAACGGTCTCGGCTGTTGCCGGCGTTGTCGTCGCCCGGCAGGTACAGCGGGCCTTTCTGACCGCAGCCAGCCAGCAGGCAAACGGCGGCGAGGAGCGCGAGGGTCAGTCGCTTCATGGGACAGTCCTTGAAAATAAGCGTGAATTGCGCCGGAGTATACCGACCCCCTGCCACCTTGCCTATGCGCCCGGCGCCCGCCTGGCGGGGCGCTGGCTCGATTTGCGTCTGCATCTGGCGTGTGTGCCGAAGGCATTCGTGCCGGCTTGGGTTAGCATGCGGCGAGTAACGAGGAGCCTTGATGGACAATCCCGCGATTCTGGCCGGCTCGGTCTCGGTAGCCTACCTGCAAGGCCTTATCGAACACCTGCAGCGCCAGGGGGTGGCGGCCGACGCGCTGCTCGCCCATGCCCAGCTCAGTCCTGAAGCCCTGAGCCAGCGCGATCAGCGCATCGCGGCCAGTGCTTACCTGACGCTGCTGGGCGAAGGCGTGCGCCTGACTGGCGACCCGGATCTGGGCCTGCATCTGGGGGAATCGGTACGGCCGGGTTATTACGGCGTGCTCGGTTACCTGATCATGAGCTGCGCAACCCTGGCTGACGCGCTGCATCGCCAGGCGCGCTATGCCTCGCTGGTTGGCAACCTGGGGCTGGTCGTGCTCGACGACGAGCCCGCTCGGCCCGACAGCGAGCCGCTGGTCGCCCACAGCTGGCAGCCGTTGCTGGCGCAGCAGCAGCGCCAGCTGAGTGAAGGAACCCTGGCCGGCTGGGTCAGTTTTGGACGCTGGATCAGCGGCCTGGATATTGCGCCGACCGAGGTGCGCTTCCAGCATCCGGCGCCGGCGGATACCTCTGAGCACGCGCGCATCTTTCGCTGCCCGGTGCTGTTCGATCAACCCGACAATGCCCTGATCTTTCCCAAACGTTTGCTCGCGGCGCCGCTGAACCAGGCCGATGCTCAGGTGCGTGGCATGCTCGATGCCTACGCCGATCGCCTGCTGGCTGGACTCAATCAGGGCTACAGCGTGCTCGATCGCGCGCGTCTGGAGCTGGCGCGCCAGTTGCCGGAGCAAGGGCCTGATCTGGAGACCATCGCCGCTGCTCTGGCGCTAAGCCCAAGGACCTTGCAGCGGCGCTTGCGTGAGGGCGGGCTGTCGTTCAGCCAATTGGTCGACGAAACCCGCCAGCAACTGGTGCTGCACTACCTGCGCGACCCCACACTGGAACTGGCGGAAATCGCCTTTCTGGTCGGTTTCAGCGAGCCGGGTTCGCTGGCGCGCGCATTTCGTCGCTGGACGGGAACGAGTCCGGGCGAGTACCGTCGCCACCTTTGCGCCTAGGCCGCTAGCCTGGTCTTGCGTTTTCGCCTAATTTTTCTGCAGTCGCTGCATCTAGTGAGGACACCCCAATGAGCCTGAGCGAAGCCCGCTTTCACGACCTGGTCGATGCCACCCAGCAGGCGGTGGAGGACATCTTCGACGACAGCGGCCTGGACGTCGATCTGGAAAACAGCGCCGGTGTGCTGACGGTGCGCTTCGATAACGGCAGCCAGCTGATCTTCAGCCGTCAGGAGCCGATTCGTCAGCTGTGGCTGGCCGCGCGCTCCGGTGGTTTCCATTTCGACTATGACGAGGCCGAAGGGCGCTGGATCTGCGATACCAGTGACGAGCAACTGGGCGAGATGCTGGTGCGCATCACCCTTGAGCAATGCGGCACCGAGCTGGAGTTCGATGAGCTCTGAGCCGAGCGAAGCGCCGCTGGCATCACCCTGTCGGCGCCAGTGCTGCCTCGACGAGCGCGATGAGTGCCTGGGCTGTGGCCGCACCTTGCAGGAGATTCTTGACTGGAGCGCGGCCGATAATGCCCGCCGCCGCTTGATCTGCCAGGCGGCGCAGCAGCGTTTGCAACAGCGCCAGCAGGGCCGTTGACCCAGCAGTCTTGTTTATTTGTCCGGCTGTGTTAGGGTTCGACAGAACATTCAGCTTAACCCCGCCTTCGGGCGGGGTTTTGCTTTTTTACGGTTTACGCAAGGAGTCCGCCCGGCATCATGAACAGCTCACCGACCATCACCATTACTCGCCTCGATCTGCAGCGTCTGGAGCGCCTGCTCGACAGCCTGGACGAGTTCGGCCCTGGCGCAGAAGCGCTACAGGCCGAGCTGGATCGTGCCGAAGTGGTGGGGCACGACGAGGTGCCGGCCGGTGTGGTGACCATGAACTCGCGCGTGCACTGCCGCGAGGAGAGCAGCGGCAAGGACTATCACCTGACCCTGGTCTACCCGCAGGATGCCGGTGGCGAAGGCAAGGTCAGCATCCTTGCGCCAGTCGGCAGCGCCTTGCTCGGTCTGTCCGTCGGCCAGCACATCGACTGGCCGGCGCCGGGCGGCAAGCAGCTCAAATTGACCCTGCTGGAAGTCGAATACCAGCCGGAAGCAGCGGGCGAATACGACCGCTGACCGGTTTTTACGCAGGAACCTCGTCCCGGGCGAGTGCAACCCTCAGGGCTTCACTGCTGGCGGCGGATTGCCGATAGCGCTGTGTCAGGCCTGCTGCAGTGCCGCATTCAGAGCATTCTCCAGCTCGCTTTTGTAGCGCAGGAAGTGCACGGTCTGCGCCCGCTGTCCGGCCAGTACGGCAGACAGGTCGAGGTCGGTGATGTAGCAGGGGTAGCGTTCGCCACCGGCACGCTGAACGATGATGTGCTGTGCCACGGCGCGATACAGTTCGCGGCCGTACTCCAGTTCGGAAAACTCGCGGTGGTTGCAGTACAGCGTGACGTGGCGCTGGCGGCCGTCGCCCGGTTCGACGATGGCCTGCACGTCATAGAACGGATGGCTGACCTGCGACTCGGGGGCCGGCCTGCGTTCGAGGCGTTGGGCGCGCAGCGGTGCAGCCGGTAGCAGCTGATAGTAGAGAATTTCCAGCGCGGGCTGGTTGTCGCTGCCATCGAGCGGCCACATGGCGTTGCGCCGATACAGCAGCGACTGCAGAAAGCGCTGCAGCGGCGTCAGCAGGCTTTGCTCGTCGCGAAATGGCAGGCGTCTGCGCCACAGGGCGTTGTGCTCGTCGAGCAGGGTCAGCTCGGCCTCACCGCTGCTCTCGTGGACGCGGTAGAACACCTGCAGGCACTGTGGGCGGCCCATGGGCAGGATCAGCGCCAGGTCGTCGCCCTCGAGTGCATGGCGATCCAGGCGCAGCGGGCTGTAGTGCTCCTGTTCGGCGCCCAGGTGGTCGAGCAGGGCCGGCACGTCACCCAGAGCGGTGTGGCTGACCTGGCCGGGGGCCAGTTGCAGAACGTGATAATGCTGGCGCACCTGCACCAGGTAGCGTGACGGGTACCCTTCGGCGTAGCTGTCGAGCAGGTCGCGCAGCAGTTCTTCGACCCGTTCGGCGATGGGTTGTGCACGGTTGCGGCAGTAGCAGCGTACCTGCACCCTGGGGAGCGCGCTGCCGGGCGGCAGGCTGTTGAGCAGGTCGCGCAGGCAGTCGAGCAGGGCGTCGGCACCGTCGTAACGGCTGACCTGCAGTTCGTTCCAGCTGTTGAGCACCACCTGGTCGAGGGTCAGCACCAGGTTCTCGCGTACCCCGGAATAGCCCAGCGCGTCGGTGCGGTCGGTGGTCATGTGCACGTTCATCTGGCTGTGCTGCTTGAGCGGGTCGACGCCGACATTGACCAGCAACAACACCTGGCTGGGAGCGCTGGCGCGCAGCAGGGCGGCTTCTTCCACGGGCTGCTGGGGTAGCGGGAAGCTCTGTTGCAGGCTGCCGATCAGGTTGGACAGCTCGTATTCGGTGAGGTCGCTGGCGCCGGGGTGCAGCGACAGGCGGGTGCTGCTGTCGATCACGCCGTTGCGATGGCACCAGGCGAGCAGTTCGATCAGTTCACGCGAGCGCTTCAGCGGCGCGAAGTCGGCCCATTCCTGCGCGCCCAGGCTGCCGTTGAACAGCGCCCAGAGGGGTTCGTTCGGCGCTTCGGGGCTGCTGTACTGAACCAGGGTCAGGGTGTCTTCGGCCAGATCCGGGGCGATGCCGGGGTTGATGAATTCGACCTTGCCGGCCTTGCGCTCGAAGGCTGCATACAGGCGCCTGCCCAGCACGTTGAGGTCGCGGTTGTTGAGCGAGCTGCCGGCCTCGGTGCTGCGGACAAACTGTGAGAGGAAGCGGTAGCTGTAGGTCAGCTCGTTGACCAGTACGCGGCGCTCGGCGGCAACCTGGCGCACCTTCCACTGGCTGCGGCTGTCGAGCACGTTGAGCTGGCGGGCCTGCCAGCCCCATTCCCGGGTCAGACGTTCGAGCAGCAGGCGCTGCCAGCTCTTGGTGCGGCCCCGGGGCGGCGGCCGGCTGATCTTCTTGTTGACCTTCAGGTACAGGCAGCGACGGATCAGTTCGAGTCGTTCCTGGTCACCACGGGCGCTGAGGTATTCTTCCAGGCGGCGGTAGATGACGATGTAGGGGTCGAGTTCGTCGAGGTCCAGACGACCTTCGAACACGGCCTGCTTGAAGCGCAGGGCCAGGCACTCGACCTGTGGGTGCTCGCTGGCGTAGACCTCGGTGAGCAGCAGCTTGAGGGCGGATTTGTAGGGCGATTCGATGCCCTTGTACAACTGCCACATGCCGGCGCCGATGAACTCTTCCGGTGGAATGCGCGCCAGATGACCGAGGTCGAGCACATCTTCGTCGCGCACGAAGCGTTTGCTCAGCAGGGTGCGGCAGTAGTCCTCATAGCGCCCTTCTTCATACACCGGCACCAGCCACCAGAGCGGTGTGCGTCCGCCGAGCCAGATGGCGGTGCGGTAGAACTCGTCGAGGAGTAGATAGTGCTGGGTGGTGCCGCAGTCGTCGGAGGTCAGTTGTGCTTCACGCGCGCCCTGGGTGAAGCGTTGCGGGTCAACCAGAAAGGCATGCACCTCGGCGCCCTGCGTGGCGGCCCAGCTTTCCAGCTGATCGCACTTTTTGCGCAGCTCGTGCAGTTCCTGCGCGCTGAGGCTGGGCGAGTGGCACAGCCACAGGTCCATGTCGCTTTGTTCGGCCTGTGCCACGGTGCCCAGGCTGCCCATCAGGAACAGCCCATGCAGCGGCGCGGCGCCCTGGCCGCGGCGCGGTTTGTAGACGAAGGAGCGGGTCAGGCGCTGCACTTCGGCCAGGCTGTCGTCATCCGGCTCGAAACCGCTGAGGCCCGCTGGTGTGCTGGCCGAGACGTAGCCGGGTAGCAGCGGATGATTGACGTGCAGCAGCAGCGGCAAGAGCTTGAGCACCAGTTGCTGGCGCGTCGACAACGCCTCCATGGCGCGCTGCAGGCGACCCTGGTTGATCCGCAGAAAGCGCGCACGCAGCTGTGCCAGCACCTTGCGGTCGATGCCGTCATCGATATCGGGGCGTATTTCCTGCGTGCGCGTCATGCTCGAACTCTGCTGCGGGTGTGGCAAGCCTATCAGCGGCGTGCCCGTCAGTGCAGTGCCTGATTGTTATATCGCCCGTTATGTCGCTCGCTGAAGAGCGACCGGCGATGCCGAACAGTCATGGCTGAGCAGTCTTGCGCAGATGCACCGCCCAGAGCGCGGCACATCTGCTGTGCGACGCTCTGATTCGCGGTGGGGCGTTATGCCTATCCCATTCGCGGGTAGAGTGGCGGCGGTTTGGATCAGGCGGAGGTGGCCTGGCGGTTCGACAGGATGGTCAGCAGGCATTGTGCGTGTTCGGCAGCATCGATGCCCAGGCTGGTCAGGTAGCCGCCATCGGCCTGGCTCACCAGGCCTTTTTCATAAAGACGGGTGATGGCGCCCTGCGCTTTGAATGAAGCGTTGTTATGCACCTTGAGCCCCTCCTGGTGGTTGTCCAGGTTATACAGGGCGAGGATTTCCAGCTCGTCGATCAGGTCAGCGGTGAATACCTTCATGGTGACTCCGTCTTGTTGTTGTGGCGCTCCTGCAGTGTAGATCCATGTGCCGGGCTCTGACCATCGCCGCGTTGCGGGTGGGTGAGAATCAGCTTTCCGCCGGCAGTTCCGGCAGGGCGCGTAGCGCCTGCTCGTACCAGGTACCATCAAAGGGGCGATCCTCGCGCAGCATGGCGTCGACTTCGTGGGCCAGCACCAGGGCCATCAGTTCGAGGATTTCCTCACGCGCATAACCGACCAGTGTCAGCTTGTTGTACACCGCCGTGGCGGCGGCCGGCTCACCACTTTCCAGCTGATTCTCGATGGCCTGGATCAAGGTGGCTTCGGCGAAGTCTTCGTCTGCGTGGTCGTCGTGTTCGCTCATCTGTTATTCCTCATGGAGTGTCGGCAGCGAAATCCAGCAAGGCCTGGCCGGTCAGGCGATAGGTGGTCCATTCGCTCTGCGGGCGGGCGCCGAAGGATTCGTAGAAGTCGATGGCGGGGGTATTCCAGTCCAGCACTGACCATTCGAAGCGGCCGCAGCCGCGTGCGACTGCCAGTTGTGCCAGGTGGCGCAGCAGCGCTTTGCCAGCGCCCAGGCCCCGAGCGTCTGGGCTGACGTAGAGGTCTTCCAGATAAAGACCGTGTTTGCCCAGCCAGGTGGAGTAGTTGAAGAAATATACCGCGTAGCCGATGGGCTGGCCGTCGTTTTCGCAGATCAGACCGTGGGCGGTGCTGCCTTCGGCGAACAGGCTGTCACGGATGCCGGCAGCATCGGTCTTGACCTCATGCTCGGCTTTTTCATAGATGGCCAGTTCGGTGATGAAACGCAGGATCAGCTCGGCGTCGTCAGGGGTGGCGGGGCGGATGGTGAGGGGCATGGGTTTCTCCTTGGCGTGGTGGGAGGGGCTTCAGCCGCGACTGTCGCCGCTGAAGCGCCTCCCACGAACGCTGCTTAGCGGCTCGCCAGCAGTTCGCGGCCACGCACCACGGCGGCGCGCACCTGCCTCGGGGCGGTGCCGCCGATATGGTCGCGGGCGCCGACCGAGCCTTCCAGGGTCAGTACGGCGAACACGTCGTCTTCGATCTGGTCGCTGAACTGGCGCAGTTCGTCCAGGCTCATCTCGGCCAGATCCTTGCCGGTCTGCACGCCGTACTTCACCGCATGGCCGACGATCTCGTGGCAGTCGCGAAACGGCAGGCCCTTGCGTACCAGGTAATCGGCCAGGTCGGTGGCGGTGGAGAAGCCGCGCAGCGCCGCCTCGCGCATGATCTCGCGCTTGGGTTTGATCGCCGGCACCATGTCGGCAAAGGCGCGCAGGCTGTCGCGCAGGGTGTCGGCGGCGTCGAACAGCGGTTCCTTGTCTTCCTGGTTGTCCTTGTTGTAGGCCAGCGGCTGGCCTTTCATCAGGGTCAACAGGCCGGTCAGGGCGCCGAACACGCGGCCGGTCTTGCCGCGCACCAGCTCGGGCACGTCCGGGTTCTTTTTCTGCGGCATGATCGAGGAGCCGGTGCAGAAACGATCCGGCAGGTCGATGAACTGGAACTGGGCGCTGGTCCACAGCACCAGCTCTTCGGAGAAGCGCGACAGGTGCATCATCGCCAGGGAGGCAGCGGCGCAGAATTCGATGGCGAAGTCACGATCCGACACGCCGTCCAGGGAGTTGCCGCCCACGGCATCGAAGCCCAGCAGTTCGGCGGTGATTTCACGCTGGATTGGATAGGTGGTGCCGGCCAGTGCCGCCGAGCCCAGCGGCATGCGATTGGTGCGCTTGCGGCAGTCGACCAGGCGTTCGTAGTCGCGCGAGAGCATCTCGAACCAGGCCAGCAGATGATGACCGAAGGTCACCGGCTGGGCGGTCTGCAGGTGGGTGAAGCCGGGCATGATGGTGTCTGCCTCGGCTTCGGCCAGGCCCAGCAGGCCCTGCTGCAGGCGGGTGATCTCGGCCAGGATCAGGTCGATCTCGTCACGCAGCCACAGGCGAATGTCGGTGGCCACCTGGTCGTTACGCGAACGGCCGGTATGCAGCTTCTTGCCGGTCACGCCGATGCGCTCGGTCAGACGCGCCTCGATGTTCATGTGCACGTCTTCCAGGTCGACGCGCCAGTCGAACTGGCCGGCCTCGATCTCGCTCTGGATCTGCTTGAGGCCATCGATGATGGCGTCACGCTCGGCGTCGCTGAGCACGCCGACCTTGGCCAGCATGGTCGCGTGGGCGATGGAGCCCATGATGTCGTGGCGGTACAGGCGCTTGTCGAATTCCACCGAGGCGGTGAAGCGGGCGACGAAGGCGTCGACAGGTTCACTGAAGCGGCCGCCCCAGGATTGGTTGGTTTTTTCGCTGCTCATGATTAGTGCTCTGGATCGGGCAGGCCACGTTGGCGGCCAGCATGGCGGACAAAGTGGGTCGATAATAACAGGGTCGGCAGGCGTTTCGCCGGGGCGCGTTCGCCGTTGGGCGTTCGATGGCGTTGTCGGCTGCTTCACAATATTGCCCTGAAGGCGGCATTTCGGTGCTTTATTTTGTCCGGCTGGGGCCGTCTGGCTTGCCGGCTCGCAGGGCGACAAGGAAACTGCGTCGATGCACAGACAATCTTCTACCAAGAACAAATACAACGCCGCTATCGACGACTTCTTCGTCCCCGAACTGTGCCAGCCCGAAGCGCTGCTGAGCATGGTGCTGCTGGCCGAATTGCTGGTGCTGGTACTGGTGCTCGCCGAACCGATGACGCCGGGTTTCGACTGGGTACGCCTGGCCCTAACGTCCTTGTTCGTGCAGTGGATCGTGCTGCTTTCGGCCGCTGTGCTATGCCGTCTGCGCCCGCTGCTGGCGCGCCTGCGCCCGGCGTTGGCTGGGGTGCTGTGCTGCGCGCTGGTGGTGGTGCTGACCTTGAGCTGCACCGCGGTGGCCGACTATTACGAGCTGGGTGGACCGCTGCCGCGTAGTGGTGAGGTAAATCTTTATCTGCGCCACGCGCTGATCAGCCTGATCATGTCTGCACTGCTGCTACGCTATTTCTATCTGCAGAGCCAATGGCGTCGGCAGGAGCAGGCCGAGTTGCGTGCGCGCATCGAGTCGTTGCAGGCGCGGATTCGCCCGCACTTCCTGTTCAACAGCCTCAACAGTATCGCCAGCCTGGTGGTGGTCGACCCGGCCAAGGCCGAGCAGGCGGTGCTGGATCTGTCCGATCTGTTTCGTGCCAGCCTGGCCAAGCCTGGCACGCTGGTGTCGTGGAAAGAGGAACTGGAACTGGCGAAACGATATCTGTCGATCGAGCACTATCGGCTCGGCGAGCGACTACAGTTGCAGTGGGAGGTCGAAGGTGTGCCGGAGGATCTGCCGATTCCCCAGTTGACCCTGCAGCCTCTTTTGGAAAATGCGCTGATCTATGGCATCGCGCCACGTATCGAAGGTGGCCTGGTGCGGGTCGAAGCGGATTACCAGGATGGTGTGTTCAGCTTGTGTGTCAGCAATCCGTATGAAGACCGGGGCGAACAGCACCCGTCACGGGGAACGCAACAAGCGCTGGGTAATATCGACGCGCGTCTGGCGGCACTTTTTGGGCCGCGCGCGAGTCTCAGCGTGGAGCGTCGTGACGGCCGTCATTACAGCTGTCTACGCTATCCTTGTGCGAGACTCACGCAGGAAGCCAGAGCAATATGAATGTCCTGATCGTCGATGACGAACCCCTTGCCCGCGAGCGCCTCAGCCGCATGGTCGGTGAGCTCGAGGGTTACCGGGTCCTGGAGCCCGCCGCCAGCAATGGCGAGCAGGCCCTGACCCTGATCGATAGCCTCAAGCCGGATGTGGTCCTGCTGGATATCCGCATGCCCGGCCTCGACGGCCTGCAGGTCGCGGCCAAGCTGTGCGAGCGCGAGGCGCCGCCGGCGGTGATCTTTTGCACGGCTCACGATGAATTTGCCCTGGAAGCCTTCCAGGTCAGTGCCGTTGGCTATCTGGTCAAACCGGTACGCCCTGAAAGCCTCAGCGATGCCCTGAAAAAGGCCGAGCGGCCCAATCGCGTGCAACTGGCGGCGCTGACCCGTCCTGCGGCCGAGACGGGCGGTGGCCCGCGAACCCACATCAGCGCCCGTACCCGCAAGGGCATCGAGCTGATTCCGCTGGAGCACGTGGTCTATTTCATCGCTGATCACAAATACGTGACCCTGCGTCATGAGGGCGGCGAAGTCCTGCTGGACGAACCGCTCAAGGCGCTGGAAGACGAATTCGGTGATCGCTTCGTACGGATTCACCGTAATGCGCTGGTGGCGCGCGAGCGTATCGAGCGCCTGCAGCGCACGCCGCTTGGGCATTTCCAGCTGTTCCTCAAGGGGTTGGATGGCGACTCGCTGGTGGTCAGCCGCCGTCATGTCGCCGGTGTACGCAAGCTGATGCAGTCTCTCTAAAGGGGGGCGTCGGCTGCGGCCTATGGCCGCCACCGTCTGCCGGCGCGGAGCGAGCCTGTTATGATTCGCGGCAATCGGTTTTCTGGAATTGCCCCATGTCCCGCGAAATTCGCATTGCCACCCGTAAGAGCGCCCTGGCCCTGTGGCAGGCCGAGTATGTCAAAGCCCGTCTGGAGCAGGCGCATCCCGGCCTGAAGGTCAGCCTGGTGCCGATGGTCAGTCGTGGCGACAAGTTGCTCGACGCGCCACTGGCGAAAATCGGCGGCAAGGGTCTGTTCGTCAAGGAGCTGGAGACCGCCCTGCTGGAAAATGAGGCCGACATCGCCGTGCACTCGATGAAGGATGTGCCGATGGACTTCCCTGAAGGCCTGGGTCTTTTCTGCATCTGTGAGCGCGAAGATCCGCGTGACGCCTTCGTTTCCACTACCTACGAGAGCCTCGATGCACTGCCGGCCGGCAGCGTGGTCGGCACCTCCAGCCTGCGCCGTCAGGCGCAATTGCTGGCGCGCCGGCCTGATCTGAAAATCCAGTTCCTGCGCGGCAACGTCAATACCCGCCTGGCCAAGCTTGATGCCGGCGAGTACGACGCGATCATCCTCGCTGCAGCAGGCCTGATTCGTCTGGGTTTCGAGGACCGCATCCGCAGTTCGATCAGCGCCGAAGACAGCTTGCCGGCCGGCGGCCAGGGGGCGGTGGGTATCGAATGCCGCAGTGCCGACGTTGACGTGCATGCCTTGCTGGCGCCGCTGCATCACCGTGAAACCGCGCTGCGCGTCACTGCCGAGCGTGCGCTGAACAAACATCTCAATGGAGGTTGCCAGGTGCCCATCGCCTGCTACGCCCTGCTCGAAGACGACCAGCTTTGGCTGCGTGGTCTGGTTGGTCAACCGGATGGCGGCCTGCTGCTGCGTGCTGAAGCCCGTGCCGCCAGCAGCGACGCCGAGGCTCTGGGCGTGCGTGTCGCCGAGGCGCTGCTGGCGCAAGGGGCCGATGCCATTCTCCAGGCCGTTTACGGCGAGGCCGGCCACCCTTGAGCGCCTGGCGCCTGTTGCTGACCCGTCCTGCCGAGGACTGTGCGGCGCTGGCGCAGACCCTGGCCGCGCAGGGTATCGCCAGTCACTGCATGCCGCTGCTGGCCATCGAGGCGCTGGATGAAACGCCCGAGCAGCTCGGCGTCTTCGCCGATCTGCAGCGCTACTGCGCGGTGATCGTGGTGAGCAAGCCCGCCGCCCGCATCGGCCTGCAGCTCTTGGCTCGGCATGCTGCGCCACAGCCCGATCTGCCCTGGTTCAGTGTCGGTGCCGCCACTGCTGCGGTGCTCGCCGAGCAGGGGCTGCGCGTGTATTTTCCCGACGCGGGCGATGACAGCGAGGCGCTGCTCGCGCTACCTGCGCTGCACCGGGCGATTGCTGGTGCAACTCTGCCGCGCGTGCTGATCCTGCGCGGCGAAGGTGGCCGGGAGTTGCTCGCCGAGCGTTTGCGCAGCCGGGGCGTGACCGTCGACTATCTGCCACTGTATCGCCGTGTGCTGCCGCAGTATGCGCCGGGCGAACTGAGCCGACAGGTGCGAGCGGAACGCCTGAACGGCCTGGTTGTCAGCAGTGGACAGGGTTTCCAGCATCTGTTGCAGCTCGCTGGCGATGACTGGTCGGCCTTGGCTCGGCTACCCTTGTTCGTACCCAGCCCGCGCGTTGCCGAACAGGCCCGCGCGGCGGGTGCGCAGATCGTTGTGGACTGTCGCGGCGCCAGTGCCGCGGCCTTGCAGGCAGCGCTGGAGCAGTTTCCGGCTGCCGCCCTCTAAAAGGACGGATACGTGAGCGAAGCATCCACCCCGAACACGCCAGAAGAACAACCGGCCAGCGACGCCGTGAAACCCACGCCTGCTGCTGCGCCAGCGAGCATACCACGCAGTGGCGGTGGCAGCGGCCTTGCCGCATTCGCCCTGCTGATTGGCTTGGCTGGCGCCGGTGCTGGCGGCTGGAGCCTGTGGCAACTGCATGCAATGCAGAGCAGGGACCTGCAGCAGGCCGAAGACCTGCAGCGCACCCGTGATGACAGTGCGAAGAAAGTGGATGAGCTGGCCCAACGCCTCGATTCGCGTCTGTCCGCCCTGCCCAGTGCGGCCGAGCTGGACGAGCGCCGTCGCCTGCTGGCCAACCTGCAGAACGATCAGCAGCGCATGAGCCAGCGCCTGGAAAGCGTGCTCGATGGTAGCCGCCAGGATTGGCGTCTTGATGAAGCCGAGCACTTGCTGCGTCTGGCAACCCTGCGGTTGTCGGCATTGCAGGATGTGGCCAGCGCCGAAGCGCTGGTACTGGCCGCCGATGAAATCCTCCGCGAGCAGGACGACCCTGCCGCATTCGCCGCCCGTGAGCAGCTCAGCCGTAGTCTCGAAGCCCTGCGCACCACCGAACGCCCGGACCGCGTCGGCCTGTTCCTGCAGCTGGGCGCCTTGCGTGAGCAGGCCGCTACCCTCAATCCATTGGCGCCGACCTTCGAAGGGCAGGGCGATGTGCTCTCGGAACTGGCCGCCGAAGGCGATGGCAGTGCCTGGTGGAGCGAATGGGCGAAAAAGCTTTCCGACTACTTCCGTATCGAGTTCGACGCCGATCGCAACGTACGTCCACTGCTGTCCGGACAGAGCCTGTCGCAGGTTCGCCTGAGCCTGTCGCTGGCGCTGGAACAGGCGCAGTGGGCCGCACTGCATGGTCAGACCGGTGTTTACCAGCAGTCGCTGAAACAGGCCGAGGAAATCCTCGATGCCCACTTCAATCTGGACAACCCGGACAGCCGCGCCCTGCGTCAGCGCTTCGGCGAGCTGGCTGACGCCAGCATCGAGGTCAAGGTGCCGGACCTGAGCGACTCGCTCGATGCGCTGCAGGCCTACCTGCAACGCAAACAGGCGCAACGCCGGCAGGGGGCCGCCGCGGCCGAGGAGGCGCAATGAGACGCCTGCTCTGGCTCCTGTTACTGCTGGCCATCGCCGCCGGGCTGTATCTGCTCAGTCTGGCCATCGAGGCCGACCGCGGTTATGTGCTGTTCGCCTACCAGGGCTTCCGATACCAGTCCGGCCTGTGGGCATTCCTTGGCCTGCTGGTGGTCGTGGTGGTGCTGTACTACCTGATCAAGTGGACACTGCGTTTGTTGCTCAGCTCGACACGGCTGGCCAACCCCTGGTCGCGTCTGCATCGTAACCGCCGTGTGCGCCTGGCTTCCGAGCAGGGCATGCTCGACCTGGCCGAAGGTCGCTGGGCGCGTGCCCAGCGTCAACTGACCCGTGCCGCCGAAGCCGACAGTCAACCATTGATGTATTACCTCGGCGCTGCTCGTGCCGCCAGCAAGCTTGGCGATCACGAGCAGAGCGACGCATTGCTCGAACGCGCACTGAACAAGCAACCCCAGGCCGAGCTGGCGATTGCCCTAACCCACGCCGAACTGCAGCGTAACCGCGGCGACAGCGATGCGGCACTGGAAACCCTGCAGGCCATGCGTGAGCGCCACCCAGGCCATCACCTGGTGCTGCGACAATTGCAGCGTCTGTATCTGCAGCGCCAGGACTGGTCGGCACTACTTGGCTTGCTGCCCGAGTTGCGCAAGGAAAAGGCGCTGCCCGCCGCAGAACTCGACGAACTGGAGCGCGAAACCTGGCGTGGTCGCCTGGCCGATGCCGGCCTGGCTGGCCAGGGCCATGGCGAAACTGCACTTCAGCCGCTGACGCAAGCCTGGCAGCAGCTGTCCGCGTCACTGCGTCAGGAGCCTGAGCTGATCGCCACCTATGTCGAGCAACTGCGTCGACTGGGCGCGCAGGAAGAAGCCGAGGAAGTGCTGCGCAGTGCGCTCAAGCGTGGTTACGACAGCCGTCTGGCGCGCTTCTACGGTGTGCTGCGTGGTGCCGACCCGGCGCGTCAGCTGCAAACGGCCGAACTCTGGCTCAAGCAGCATCCGCAGGATCCTGCCCTGCTGTTGACCCTGGGCCGTCTGAGCCTGCAGAACCAGTTGTGGGGCAAGGCGCGAGACTATTTCGAGACCAGTCTGAAGCTCGAGCGCCACCCGGAAACCTGCGCCGAGCTGGCGCGTCTGCTGGCGCAATTGGGCGAGTTGGAACGCAGCAATCAGCTGTTGCTGGAGAGCCTCGGCCTGTTGCATCAGGGCTTGCCACCGCTGCCACAACCGCAGGGCGTGACGGCCTGAATGGATGCGGCTGATTGCCGCAGCGCACTCGCCGTACGGACGGAGGGGCGTTCGGGCATGATGAGCAGCCTGCTCTGAGTCATGGGGCGCCTTGAAAGGCGCCCTCGCTTTCCTCTACCGTACTGCCCTCGATTTCCCTCCCGGAGCCACCATGCACTTGGCCAGCCCGCGTCCCCTGTTTTTCCTGGCATTCATCGGCTGCGTACTGCTGATGGCGGCTGCGTTGTACCTGGAACATGTCGTCGGCCTGGAACCCTGCCCGATGTGCGTGCTGCAGCGAATCTGCGTGATTCTGTTCGGCGTGGTCTGCCTGATCGCTGCGCTCCATGGGCCGGGGAGTCTCGGTCGTCGCATCTATGCGGTGCTGGCACTGCTGTTCGCCGGCGCTGGCGCCGCTACCGCTGGCCGGCAGATCTGGCTGCAGAGCGTGCCGGCCGATCAGCTCGAAGCCTGCCTGCCCAGCTTCGAGTTCATGATGGAAGCCCTGCCGATGCAGGACATCGTGCGCCTGGTGTTCCAGGGGAGCGCTGACTGTGCCGAGGTGAAGTGGACGCTGTTTGGCATGAGCATCCCCGAGTGGAGCCTGCTGGGTTTCATCGGCATGCTCGGTTTCTGCCTGTTCCAGCTGCTGCGTCGCGATTGAGAATGCGAATTGTACGAAGCCACGCGGGTCGTGGCTTCGGGATTAAACGGTCGTATGAAACTTTCTCACGGCGATGCCTTGATGGTGGGTGTCCACGAGCATAATCTGGCTCGCACGCACCGCCGGAAAAATGCCAATTTGCGGTTGCCTTCCCAAGGTCAAGCACCGATTGACAGAAAAACGTCTCGGGAGCGGACGTATAACAGGCATTATCGATAAGGGAAGCGAGGTTCATCATGCTTGAGAGTTGCCGGAACGCACAGGAACGTTGGGGTGGGGTTCACCAGTTGATCGATCGCTGGTTGGGTGAGCGCCGCGAACTTGTGCTGGCTTACACCGCCCTTACCAAGGCGCCGCAGGCGCCAGCAATCAACTGTGAGTCTCTGCAGGGCTTCTGCGAGTTGCTGGTGGATTACGTGTCTGCCGGTCACTTCGAGGTCTACGAGCAGCTGACCAACGAGGCCAAGGCCTTCAACGACCAACGTGGTCTGGAGTTGGCCAAGCAGATCTACCCGCGTATCGAAGCCATTACGGCGGTCGCGCTGGCGTTCAACGACCACTGCGACAATGGCGACTGCCGCGACAGTACATCACTGGTGGCGGAGCTCAATCATCTGGGGCAGTTACTGCACGAGCGCTTCGAGTTG
Organism: Ectopseudomonas oleovorans; assembly: GCF_029845265.1. Taxonomy (NCBI): domain Bacteria; kingdom Pseudomonadati; phylum Pseudomonadota; class Gammaproteobacteria; order Pseudomonadales; family Pseudomonadaceae; genus Ectopseudomonas; species Ectopseudomonas oleovorans. The sequence goes on along the minus strand of NZ_JAOCLK010000015.1, from coordinate 72,832 downwards.
GAAGACTGCCTGATTGAAGTGCTGCACAACGCTCATCAGGAACAGGCCGCCGAAGCGCTCTGAGCCCGTGCTGGCAATGGTCCGGAGCACTCCGGGCCGTCAGGCTGACGCCAGTCAGTCAAGCGTCGCCGCATCAAATTTGTAGGAGCGGCGCCTCGCCGCGAATCCGGACGGTGCGCACTTGAGCGCACTTGAAAAGCTTCGCCCCGGGGCGGGGCTCCTACGCAAGGCCGCGTCAGCAACCTGATCGGATCGGCATCAGGCCGGCAGGCTGGCCTTCAGTCGGCCACGTCGAGCAGGCGTAGATCGAACACCAGTGGCGCATAGGGCGGTATCAGGTCGCCCGCACCTTCTTCCCCGTAAGCCTGATCCGATGGAATCACCAGGCGCCAGTGAGCGCCTTTCGGCATTTGCAGCAGTGCGCTGCGCCAGCCGCCGATCAGGCTATCCAGGCGAAACCACTGCGGTGTGCTGCTCTCGTCGAAGACGCTGCCGTCCGCCAGTTCGCCGCGGTAGCTCACCTGTACTCGGCTGCGAGCGGTGGGCATGGGACCGCTGCCAGGGCTGAGTTCGGTCACCAGTACGCCGTTGGCCAGCGCCCGTACGTCAGGGCGGCGACGTTGCTCGGCGAGAAAACGCTGCTCGGCCTCGATAGCTTTGCTCTGGCGCTGTGGCGAGGCTTCGATACGCGCTTCGTGTTCATCCAGCAGCTGCTCGATTCGACCTGCGTCGAGTCGCAAGGGCTTGCCCTCGTAGGCCTGGCGCAAGCCTTCGAGCAGCTCGCTCAGTGGCAGGTCAGGCACCTCTTCGTGCAGGCGCTCGCCAAGGCGTACGCCCAAGCTGTAGGCCAGATCCTGCTGGTGCTGGTCGGCCTGCACGCCCAGGCTGCAGCAGATAGCGAGGGCGGCGATTACGGCGCGGCTCATTACGGTGTCTCCCGATCGAGATGCTTAGGGGCTGTTGAGGTTACGCGGCGCCGCAGCGTGCGCTGAAACGGCAAAAGGTCTCGGCGATTATGCCAGCGCGGTTCGGCATCTGCTCGGCTCGCCAAAAGGCCTATGGCGAGCCCTCGCGGCTGCGTCTAGTATGGGCGCGTTCACATCCGCCAGGAGGCGCGCCATGTCGGCCAAGAAGAAGTCCATCACTACCCCGTTGCACCTGCTGCACCAACTGTCTGCCAGCCTGCTCGAACACCTGGAAAATGCCTGCTCGCAAGCGCTGATTGACGCCGAGAAACTGCTCGCCAAGCTGGAGAAGCAGCGCGGCAAGGCGCAGGAAAAACTGCACAAGGCTCGCAGCAAGCTGCAGGAGGCTGCTGTTGCCGGCAAGGCCAAGGCGCAAGCCAAAGCCAAGGACGCAGTCGCCGAGTTGGAGGAACTGCTCGACTCGCTCAAGGCCAGCCAGAGCGAAACCCGCACCTACATCGCCCAGCTCAAGCGTGATGCTCAGGAAAGCCTGAAGCTGGCCCAGGGCGTAGGCAAGGTGAAGGAAGCTGCCGGCAAGGCGTTGGATGTGCGTGAGGCCAAGGCCGCTGCTCCGGCCGCCAAGCCGAGCGCGGCGAAAAAGCCTGCTGCGGCGAAAGCACCCGTGAAGAAGGCCCCGGCCAAACCGGTTGCTGCCACACCGGCGAGTAAACCCGTCGCCAAGCCAGTAGCGAAACCGGCAGCAGCCAGCAAGCCTGCGGCCAGCAAGGCCGTTGCGGCAAAACCCGCTGCCGCAAAAGCACCGGCCAAGCCCGCAGCAGCCAGTAAACCGGTCGCCAAAGCTGCTGCTAAGCCGGCTGCCAAGGCCACGCCTGCAAAACCCGCGAGCAAACCGGTCAGCAAGCCGGCTGCGGTGAAGAAACCAGCCGCTGCCAAGTCTCCGGCGAAGAAGGCTCCGGCCAAGCCAGCAGTTGCCAAGCCAGTCGCCGCAGCGGTTGCTCCGGCCGCCCCTGCTGCTCCTGCGACCACCAATGGGGCCACCGCCCCGGATACTCCGAGCGCGTCCTAAGGGCGATCAACGGCGCCGCGTAGCACCTGCAGCGCGGCGCTGTTCCCTCCGGCCAGGCGAATCAGCCAATCGTCTCCGCCTGCCTCGTTTGGCCAGTTCTCGGCCAGTGCCTGCAAACGATCGAGCAATACCCGCTCGGCCTGCAGTTCCAGTTTCTTGACCTGCTCACGTAAGGCTGCCAGTTCCGCATCCTGGCTTGCATTCGCGCGCCAGTCTTGGCGTACCTGACGCAAGGGTGCGATCACCTCGCGTTGCCAAGGGGCAGCCGCTTGCTGCAGTGCCTGCAGGCGCTCATCTAGGCAGCGCACACCGCGCCGCTGCAACCAGGCACCGGTCAGCAGCAGGCAAACGTCACTGCCTGTTTCCTGCAACTCCAGACAGGCCTGTTCCACGCCTGCTCTGGCGTAGAGTTCGAGGGCGAAATTCCACAGATCCTGCACGCGGCCTCCGGGGCGATTTGGTAGACTCCGCCGCCATTATGATCCGACTCCAGAACCTCACTCTACAGCGTGGCCCGCAGCGTCTTCTCGAAGGCGCCGAGCTGACCCTGCACGCCGGTCACAAGGCCGGCCTGATCGGTGCCAATGGCGCCGGTAAATCCAGCCTGTTCGCCCTGTTGCGTGGCGAGCTGACGCCTGATGCCGGCGATTGCCTGCTGCCCGGTGATTGGCGCATCGCCCATATGCGTCAGGAGGTCGACAACCTCGATCGGCTGGCGGTGGATTACGTGCTCGACGGCGATCACAACTTGCGCCGCGTGCAGGCCGAACTGGCTGCCGCCGAGCAGGCGCATGATGGTGCGGCCATCGCTCGCCTGCACAGCGAGCTGGACAGCGCCGACGGCTATACCGCTGATGCCCGTGCGCGCAAGCTGCTGGCCGGCCTGGGGTTCGAGAACGCGCAGATGGATCGTCGCGTCGGCGACTTCTCCGGTGGCTGGCGCATGCGCCTGAACCTGGCCCAGGCGCTGATGTGCCCGTCCGACCTGCTGCTGCTCGACGAGCCGACCAACCACCTGGATCTGGACGCGATTCTCTGGCTGGAAGGCTGGCTGCAAAACTACCCCGGCACCTTGCTGCTGATTTCCCATGACCGCGATTTTCTCGATGCAGTGGTCGACCACGTCGCCCATGTCGAACAGCGCAAGCTGAACCTCTATCGTGGCGGCTACACGGCCTTCGAGCGCACCCGTGCCGAGCGTCTGGCCCAGCAGCAACAGGCCTACGAGAAGCAGCAGGCGCAGCGCGCGCACATGGAAAAGTACATCGCCCGCTTCAAGGCCCAGGCCACCAAGGCCCGTCAGGCGCAGAGCCGGATCAAGGCCCTGGAGCGCATGGAAGAGCTGAGCGCGGCGCATGTCGACTCGCCCTTCGACTTCGTCTTCCGCGAGGCCGACAAGATTTCCACACCACTGCTCAGCCTCAGCGAAGGTCGCCTCGGTTATGGCGACAAGACCGTGCTGCAGCAGGTCAAGCTGAGCCTGGTGCCCGGCGCGCGCATTGGCCTGCTCGGCCCCAATGGTGCGGGCAAGTCGACGCTGATCAAGAACCTGTCGGCCGAACTGCAGCCGCTCGGTGGCAGCCTGACCCGCGGCGAAAACCTGGTGATCGGCTACTTCGCTCAGCATCAGCTCGATTCACTGGACGACAAGGCCAGCCCGCTGCTGCACCTGCAGCGTCTGGCGCCCAGCGAGCGCGAGCAGACCTTGCGCGATTTTCTCGGCGGCTTCGACTTCCGTGGCGCGCGTTGCGACGAGCCGGTGGTGAACTTCTCCGGTGGCGAGAAGGCACGTCTGGCCTTGGCGCTGATCGCCTGGGGCAAGCCCAATCTGCTGCTGCTCGATGAGCCGACCAACCACCTCGACCTGGAAATGCGCCTGGCACTGACCATGGCTTTGCAGGAGTTCGCCGGTGCCGTGGTGGTGGTCTCCCACGACCGTCACCTGCTCAAGAGCACCACCGACGAGTTTTTGCTGGTCGCCGATGGCCGCGTGGTGCCGTTCGACGGTGATCTGGACGACTACGCGCGTTGGTTGATCGACTACCGCCAGCGCCAGGCACCGCCCGGCGCAGTGCCTGACAGCGCGGCGGAGAAAACCGACAAGCGTGCCCAGCGCCAGGCTGCGGCGGCGCTGCGCCAGCAACTGGCGCCGCACAAGAAACAGGCCGAGAAGCTCGAACAGGAGCTGGGCAAGGTGCAGGAAAAGCTCGCCGTGGTTGAAACCCAGCTGGGCGACAGCGGTCTGTACGAGGCCGCGCGCAAGGACGAACTGCGCCAGCGTCTGGCCGAACAGGCGCAGCTCAAGGCGCGTGAGGCCGAACTGGAAGAAACCTGGCTGCTGGCACTGGAAACCCTGGAGGCGTTGCAGCAGCAACTGGAGGATGCCGAGTGATGGAGCAGCTTGAACTGTTGACGGCCTGGCGCGATCCGCTGATTCGCACCGGCCAGGTGTTGTTGATCATCTTTTTGGCATGGTTTGCCCAGCGCATCCTCACCCGTGCCATCAGCCGCCTTGGCGACCGCTACAGCCTGCTGCCACCTGAAGTGTTGCAGCCGCTGCGCGGCCTGGTGCGCTGGCTGATCATGGGCAGCGCGCTGCTCATGGTGCTTGAGCGCCTGGGTGTTTCCGCGACCGTGCTGTGGACAGCGCTGACCGGCTTCACCGCTGTGGCGGCGGTGGCGTTCTTCGCCATCTGGAGCGTGCTGTCGAACATGTTCTGCGCGCTGCTGATCTTCACCATGGGGCCGTTTCGTATCGGCGATACGGTCGAGGTGATCGACAGTGCCGACAAGCCAGGCGTCAAAGGCCGGGTCATCGCCATCAACCTGTTCTACACCACCCTGCAGGATCTCAGTGAAGAGGCCGTTGGCGCCGTGCTGCAGGTGCCCAACAGTCTGTTCTTCCAGAAGTCGGTGCGCCGCTGGCGCTGAGCATGGCGCCAGGAGTAGGCTGTAGCGCTATTTTCCTGATTTCAGCTACCCGAGGTACGCATCATGGCATTGGAAACCTGGCTCGCTTTCTTCGTCGCCTGCTGGGTGATCAGCCTGTCGCCGGGCGCCGGTGCCGTGGCCTCGATGTCTGCCGGTATGCAGTACGGCTTCTGGCGCGGTTACTGGAACGCGCTCGGTTTGCAGCTCGGTCTGGCGCTGCAGATCGCCATCGTCGCCGCCGGTGTGGGCGCCATCCTCGCGACTTCGGCACTGGCCTTCAGCCTGATCAAGTGGTTCGGCGTGGCCTATCTGATGTTTCTCGCCTACAAACAGTGGGTCGCGCTGCCCAGCGATCTGGATGCCGGCGCGGCTGAGCGTCCTATCGGCCGGCCACTGAGCCTGGTGCTGCGTGGGTTTCTGGTCAACTTCAGCAATCCCAAGGCCATCGTCTTCATGCTTGCGGTACTGCCGCAGTTCATCGATCCGCACGCGCCGCTGGTGGCGCAGTATCTGGTCATGGGCGTGACCATGATCAGCGTCGATCTGATCGTCATGGCCGGCTATACCGGTCTTGCCTCGCGTGTACTGCGCCTGCTGCGCACGCCGCGCCAGCAGCGGGTGATGAATCGCAGTTTCGCCGCCTTGTTCGCAGCTGCGGCCGGCCTGTTGGCGACGGTCAAGCGCGCGGCAGTCTGAGTTTCGGTCGCTATCGTTCAACGCTGGCCGATGGCGTTTGCCAGGGATGTTCTGAAAAAGCCATTCATCGTCACTCCCGCGAAGGCTGGAGCCCAGGTGATTCGCAAGTTCTGCATGCCCGCCTGTGCGGGCCAGGCGGTTCTTCAGGTTCCGCTTGGCAGTTTGTTACTGAATATTTCATATCCTTCTTGTGCTCAATCGTTAAGCCAGCAACAATTTAATGCCATCCATTCTCGTTTGGGATGCATTAATGACCCGCTTTCGCTTCTCTCTTTCCTGGCTGATGCTGCCTTTGCTGGCCAGCCTGAGCTTTCTCGCCATTGGCGAGCCCCTCGACGGTGCCGCACAGGCGTTGCACCTGATCGGTTACATCGGCGCTGATTACCCGGCCACCGTTGCGGGCGGTCAGGTTATCGATGCCGGTGAATATCAGGAGCAACTGGAGTTTCTCGATGTACTGCAGGGCCTGATCGTCGCCTTGCCCGCTCAGGCCGGCCGCGCCGAGCTGGAGCAGGGCGTCAGCAATCTGCGTCAGGCAATTGCTCAGCGCCTGCCGGGCGAGGAGGTTGCTGGCGCCGCCCGCAAACTGGGCGCACGTCTGGCCGAGGTCTATCAGGTGGTGCAGAGCCCAGTGCTGACGCCGGACCCGGAGCGCGGCGCGCCGCTCTACGCTCAGCACTGCTCGGTGTGCCACGGCGACACCGGCCTGGGCGATGGACCTGCCGGTATCGGTCTGGAGCCAGCACCGGCCAATCTGCGTGATGCCGCGCGTCTGGATCGGCTGAGCCTTTACGATCTCTACAACACCCTCGGTCTGGGCATCGAAGGCACCGATATGCCGGCCTTCGCCGATCAGCTCGACGAACGCCAACGTTGGGACCTGGCCGCCTACATCGCCGGCTTCACCTCCGCGACGGCACTGGGGCAGACGCGCTTCGCCATGAGTGAGCTGGCAGGGCGCACCCCTGCCGAGATCGCCGCAGCTGGCGGCGATGTCGCCGCGTTTCGCGCCCAGCGCGCGCATCCGGTGCTGGAGCAGCGCGGCCCGCAACAATTGATCGGCTACACCCGCTCGACCTTGGAGCGCAGTCTGCAGGCCTACCGCGAGGGTGATCGTGAGCAGGCCTATGACCTCTCCGTCGGCGCCTACCTGGAAGGCTTCGAACTGGTCGAAGGTGCTCTCGACAACCTCGATGCAGTGCAGCGCAAGACCACTGAGCGCGCCTTGATGGCCTATCGACAAGCGCTGCAGGATGGCGCTGGCGTCGCGCAGGCGGCACAGGCGCTGGAACAGGCCAAGGTCGAGCTGGACAAGTCTGCGGCGCTGCTGGCCGATGGCGCAATGGATGACAGCCTGAGCTTCTTCGCCAGCCTGTTGATTCTGCTGCGCGAGGGGCTCGAGGCGATTCTGGTGCTGGCGGCGATCCTCGCTTTTCTGCGCAATACCGGGCAGCAGCAGGCGGTACGCAGCGTGCACATCGGCTGGGGTCTGGCATTACTGGCCGGTGTCGCGACCTGGGCGGTGGCGGCCTACCTGATCGACATAAGCGGCGCTCAGCGTGAGCTGCTGGAAGGCGCCACGGCGCTGTTCGCCAGCGTGGTGCTGCTGTGGGTTGGCGTGTGGATGCATGATCGTCGCCATGCTGCGGCCTGGCAGGACTACATCAAGAGCAGCCTGGTCGGTGGCGGTGGCCGTTTCGGCTTCGCCATGCTGGCGTTCTTCTCGGTGTATCGCGAGCTGTTCGAAGTGATTCTGTTCTACGAAACCCTCTGGCTGCAGGCCGGCCCTGCCGGGCACGGTGCGGTGCTGGCCGGCGCCGGTGCGGCGTTGGTGCTGCTGATCGGCCTGGCCTGGGTGATCCTGCGTGGTTCGCGCAAACTGCCGCTGGCGACCTTCTTCGGCGTCAACGCGGTGCTGCTGTGCGTGCTGTCCGTGGTCTTCGCCGGCCATGGTGTGGCCGCGTTGCAGGAGGCCGGTGTGCTCGGCACTCGTCCGGTAGCCTTCTTCGAGTTCGACTGGTTGGGCATTCATGCCGATGCCTGGAGCCTGTCGGCGCAGGGCCTGGCGCTGGCCGATATCGCGCTGCTGTACGGGCGCAGCCTGCTAGGGGAGCGTCGACGCATGGTCGAGCAGGCCTAGACAGTCTACTCAGGTTGGAACGAGGGCGAGCTTTGCCCGCCCTCGTTGTGTCATAGCGTGAACCGCCGCTACGACACCTGGTCTCAGTGCACCTAGGCTGCTTCCAATTCCTCTGCCGAGTGCGCGCATGTCTTCCTCGATCCATTCCACTCACTACGCCGACAGCCCCGATCTGGCGTTGGCTGTATTGCGTCACCCCACCCTGGAGCAGGCACTCTCAGCGGCCTGTACCCAACTTGCCATACGTGAGGCCTTTCTCGCTGCGTTGCGTGATCCAGCCATCGGTCTGCAGCCGCGGCTGCTGTTGGCAATTTCCGGCGCCGACATGAGTGGCCAGCGTCGCCTGGCTGCGCTGGTAGCGGAGCTGCTGCCGGACGAGGTGGAGCTGGATCTGATCGAACTGGCCGAGGACAACCTGTCGCGCGCCGTGCGTGAGCGCTGCGAACCGTTCTACCAGGCCTGAGCCTCGCGCCTGCTGGCATACTGGGCGCTGGTTTCTCTGCGGAAGTAGCTGCATGCGTGTATGGATCGACGCCGACGCCTGCCCTCGGGCGGCGCGGGATCAAGTGGTCAAGTTTGCCCTCAAGCGGGGTTTCGAAGTGGTGCTGGTGGCCGGGCAGGCCGTGGCGCGGCCCAACTTCGCCTGCGTGAAACTGATTGTGGTGCCCAGCGGGCCGGATGCGGCCGATGATCATCTGGTGGAGCACGCGGTGCCTGGCGAGCTGGTGATCTGCAGCGATGTGCCGCTGGCCGACCGCCTGGTGAAGAAGGGCGTCGCCGCACTCGACCCGCGTGGTCGCGAGTTCGACGAGCGCAACATGGGCGAGCGTCTGGCGGTACGTAATCTGTTCACCGACCTGCGCGAGCAGGGGCAGGTGGGTGGTGGCCAGGCGCCGTATTCGGAAAAGGACCGGCAGGCCTTCGCCAATGCGCTGGATCGAATTCTCACACGGCTGAGTCGCTAGCTGCCTCGGCTACCGAGGCAATGACCGTAGGAGCGAGCTCTGCTCGCGAATTTCCTGGGGCAGGGCGCTTCGCGAGCAGAGCTCGCTCCTACAAAGGCATCCGTTCAGACGCACAGTTGTAGCCTGGGCGGACTCCGTCAGCCACACAGATAGGTGCCGGTGCCAACCGCCACCAGCACGCCCTCGTCGTTATGCAGCTCCATACGAATCACCGCCACCTTGTTGCCGGCGCGCAGTGGCGTGGCCGTGGCAGTGAAACGCTGACCGCGACCGGGGCGCAGGTAGTCGATGCGCAGATCGATGGTGCCGAGCTTGGACAGTTTGCTCATGCGTTCGGCTGGCGGCAGGTGCTGGTGGTTGGCGAAGGCGCCGATCAGCGCCATGGCGCCGCCGCAGACGTCGAGCAGCGAGGAAATCACCCCGCCGTGCAGGATGCCGTGGACGAAGTTGCCGATCAGTTCGGGCTTCATCGGCAGGTGCATGGTCACCCGCTCGGAGCTCAGCTCATCGAGCTCGATGCCGAGCACCTGATTGAAGGGAATGCGCTGGAAGAAACTGGCCACCGCCTGTTGCAGGTCGGGGCTGAGGACGAAGGGCTGGGACATGGCAGGGGCTCCGGGAAATCCTGTCGCCACGCTGCCGCAGCCCAAGCGGTTTGACCAGCGGCGCGGCCAGACTGCCCTGGCCAATGACCGAAGCGCCCTGTAGTGGTGCTGGTTGGTAGGGTGGGGCGGGCGGCGTTGCGCTTTATCCCACATTGATCGCCATTGGTGGGCTAAAGCCCACCCTACAGACAGGAACCCTGAACTTTGTAGGGTGGGCCGGGCGGCGCTCCGCTTCAGCCCGCGCGGATCGATACTGAAGCTTAAGCGGAACGCTTCCCGCCCACCCTACAAAGCCCCTACATAGCGTAAGTCAGTGGTGCGCCAGCTCCAGCACACGGTCGACCAGTTTGTTGATGCCCGACGCTGCCTCGGCGATGGACTGGGCGAGCATGTAGGCCGGCGTGGTCACCAGCTTGCGCTGGCTGTCTTCGATGATGTCGCTGACCTCGCACTCATGGTGCTCGGCGCCCATCTGGGTCAGGGCGGCGGCGGTGTCATGATCGCTGCCGATGGTGCAGACCACGCCGGCACCGAAGATCTTCGCCGCCAGTACCGGGGCGATGCACATCAGGCCGACCGGCTTGCCGGCATCGACGAACGCCTTGCAAGCCGCCAGCACGTCAGGCTGCACGGTGCAGCCGGCGCCGCTGGTGGCGAAGTCGGAGAGGTTCTTCGCTACGCCGAAGCCGCCGGGCAGGATCAGCGCGTCGAACTCTGCCATGTGCAGCAGCTTGACGTCCTTGATCTGGCCGCGGGCGATGCGCGCCGATTCCACCAGCACGTTGCGTGTTTCGTTCATCTCGTCGCCGCTGTAGTGATCGACCACGTGCAGCTGCGGCACGTTAGGGGCGAAACACTGGACTTCGGCACCACGCTGGTCGAGGCGCAGCAGGGTGATCACGCTTTCATGGATCTCGGCGCCATCGTAGACGCCACAGCCGGACAGAATCACTGCCACTTTCTTGCTCATGCTCGACTCCTGGTGAGGAAAGACGCGACCTTGAAACGGGCGCGGGTATTACCAATGCTGGGGTTGTCGCCAAATGCCACTCGGACTGTCATTTGCCGCCGCGAAGCCTGACGAAGCTGCGCATAGGATGAATAACAGCTCATTCCCGACACAAGTACAACGATATGGTGCAGTCATGAATTACGTTCTTTACGCAATGCCCTTCTTCTTCCTGCTGATCGGCCTGGAATTGCTCGCTGACCGCTGGCGCGGCATGCGCACCTATCGCCTGGCCGATGCCCTTAGCAGCATCAGTGCCGGCGTACTGTCCCAGGCCATCGGGATTCTCACCAAGGTGGTCGTCCTGCTGACCTACGCCTTCGCCTGGGAGCAGCTGGCGCTGTTCGAGTTGTCCGAAAGCAGTCTCTGGGTATGGCTCTTCGCCTTCGTCTTCTACGATTTCTGCTACTACTGGAACCACCGCCTGGGCCATGAGCGCAATGTGCTCTGGGCCGCCCATGCGGTGCACCACCAGAGCGAGGACTACAACCTCTCCACCGCGTTACGGCAAACCAGCACCGGTTTCATCTTCGGCTGGATCTTCTATCTGCCGATGGCCGTGGTCGGTGTACCGCCGCTGGTCTTCCTCAGCGTTGCCGCCCTGAACCTGCTGTATCAGTTCTGGGTGCATACCCGGCATATCCCCAAACTGGGCTGGTTCGAGTGGCTGTTCATCACCCCGTCCAACCACCGCGTGCATCATGCACAGAATCCTATCTACATGGATCGCAATTACGGCGGTGTGTTCATTGTCTGGGATCGAATTTTTGGCACCTTCCAGGAGGAGCTCGACGAAGAACCGGTGGTCTTCGGCGTGACCGTGCCGCTGGCCAGCTGGAACCCGCTGTGGGCCAACCTGCAGGTCTACGCCGGGCTATGGAGTGATGCCAGGCGCGCCAGTTCCTGGTGGGACAAGCTGCGCATCTGGTTCATGCCTACCGGTTGGCGCCCGGCCGACGTCGCGGCGCGTTACCCGCAGGCCAAGGCGGACCTGAGCCATTTCCGCAAGTTCGAGGTACCGCTGGGGCGCGGCGCGCAGGTCTACGCGCTGCTGCAGTTCGTCTGCTACCTGCTGGCCGTCGTGTGGCTGCTGGCGCAGGGCGATGCGCTGGCCACCGGCGCCGTGCTGCTGGCCTGTCTGTGGATGGCCCTGGGCCTGTACAGCATCGGCATGTGGCTGGAGAACCGCAGCCATGCCTGGCGTCTGGAGTGCCTGCGTCTGGCGATCAACCTGCCGGCATTCTGGCTGGCCGGCGAACTCGGCATGCTGACGTTGGATGCCACCGCCTGGGCCTGGCTGATCGGCTACAGCCTAGTCAGCATGCTTGGATTGTGGCTGGTGCCGCGCGTAGGGCGGACCGGAACGCCGGCCGCTCGTAGCGAAGCGAACAGTCCGCACATTGGCGCATGACCTGATATCCACATGAGTCGTGAAGCTGCAGCGGCGTACTGCCTGCGGCGAGCGGATCGCCGCCCGGTACGCCCTACGCGCTGATGGGTATCTGGCTGGCGCGCGGCTCAGCCGCGCCGGCGCTGACGCCACCGGTATAGCCAGGCGAGGGAAAGCAGCAGCACCACGGCCGCGAGCAGGATGACCTGGTAGTTGCGCAGTTCTTCAAGCAGGCCGCCCATGGCATTGCCCAGGCTGTAGGCCAGCAGGCTGATGCCGCCGGCCCAGACACCGGCGCCGATGGCGTCGAGCAGCAGGTAGCGGCGCCAGGAATAGCCGGACAGGCCGATGGTGAGCGGCATCACCGTGCGCAGGCCGTAGAGAAAGCGAAAGCACAGCACCCACAGATCCGGGTAACGCTTGATAAGCGCGCTGGCACGTTCGCCCAGCGGTTGCCAGCGCGGTTTGCGTTCTAGCAGCGCGCGGCCGTGACGGCGGCCAAGGTAGTACCACAGCTGATCGCTGGCGAAGGTGCCGAGGAAGGCGCACAGCGCCACCCATTCGATCTCCAGTACGTTGCGCACGGCCATGTAGGCGGCCAGCAGCAGGGATACCTCACCTTCGAGGAAGGTGCCGAGTACCAGTGCCGGGTAGCCAAACTGGCGGATCAGGTCTTGGAGCATGCCGTGAGCTCATCGATGCAGGTGCTGAAGACTACTCTGACCACGAGGAGGCCGGAAGGTGGCGCGTCATGCCACAATGCGCGACTGGCTGTGCGACTCGCCGTCGCACGCGGTCATTTGGCCGTCATCATTTGGTCATAATGGTCGCTTATAACCGTCACACTGGCCCGCTCGTGCGGGCTCTGGAGTCTGCCGTGAGCGTTACCCCCGCCAATCGTCTGTTCCCCGCCACCCGCCTGCGTCGCAATCGCCGCGACGATTTCTCCCGTCGCCTGGTGCGCGAGAATCGCCTGAGCGTCGATGATCTGATTCTGCCGGTGTTCGTCCTCGACGGCGAAAACCGCCGTGAAGCCGTGCCATCGATGCCGGGCGTCGAACGCCTGTCCATCGACCTGCTGCTGAAGGAAGCCGAACATTGGGTGGCGCTGGGCATTCCGGCGCTGGCGCTGTTCCCGGTTACCCCGCTGGAGAAGAAGTCCCTGGATGGGGCGGAAGCCTGGAACCCGGACGGTATCGCCCAGCGCGCGATCCGCGCCCTGCGTGAAAAATTCCCCGAGCTCGGTGTGATCAGTGACGTCGCTCTCGACCCGTTCACCACCCACGGCCAGGACGGCATTCTCGACGACTCCGGTTATGTGCAGAACGACATCACCGTCGATGCGCTGGTCAAGCAGGCGCTGTCGCATGCCGAGGCTGGTGCCCAGGTGGTGGCGCCGTCGGACATGATGGATGGCCGTGTGCAGGCGATCCGCGAGGCGCTGGAGCTGGCCGATCACGTCAATGTGCGCATCATGGCCTACTCGGCCAAGTACGCCAGCGCCTACTACGGCCCGTTCCGCGACGCGGTGGGTTCGGCGGCCAACCTCGGCAAGGGCAACAAGCTCGGCTACCAGATGGACCCGGCCAACGGCAACGAGGCGCTGCATGAAGTGGCGGCCGACCTGGCCGAAGGCGCCGACATGGTCATGGTCAAGCCCGGCATGCCCTATCTGGACATCCTCTGGCGGGTCAAGGATGCCTACAAGGTGCCGACCTTCGTCTATCAGGTCAGTGGCGAGTACGCCATGCACATGGCGGCGATCCAGAACGGCTGGCTGAGTGAGGCGGTCATACTGGAGTCACTCACCGCCTTCAAACGTGCCGGTGCCGATGGCATCCTCACCTATTTCGCCGTACGGGCGGCAGAACTGCTAAAACAAGGGCGATGACGCTCTCAGGAACCCAGCGATGAACAGCGAAGGACTCAACAGCGAAGTGCTCGACAACAACCCGCCTCAGGCCGAGGTGGTCGCCGAGACGCCAGTGGTGGAAACTCCGCCGCCGGCCCCGATCCCCAGCCTGGATGACAGCAGCCTGTACATCCACCGTGAACTGTCGCAGTTGCAGTTCAACATCCGCGTGCTGGAACAGGCGCTGGACGAGTCCTATCCGTTGCTCGAACGCCTGAAGTTCCTGCTGATCTTCTCCAGCAACCTCGACGAGTTCTTCGAGATTCGCGTCGCCGGCCTGAAGAAGCAGATCAACTTCGCCCGTGAACAGGCCGGCGCCGATGGCCTGCAGCCGCACCAGGCGCTGGCGCGGATCAGCGAGCTGGTGCACGAGCAGGTCGAGCGCCAGTACGCCATTCTCAACGACACGCTGTTCCCGGCGCTGGCCAAGCACAACATTAACTTCATCCGCCGCCGTTACTGGACGACCAAGCTCAAGGCCTGGGTGCGCCGCTACTTCCGCGACGAGATCGCGCCGATCATCACGCCTATCGGCCTTGATCCGACGCACCCCTTCCCGCTGCTGGTGAACAAGAGCCTGAACTTCATCGTCGAGCTGGAGGGTGTCGATGCCTTCGGTCGCGACTCCGGTCTGGCCATCATCCCGGCGCCGCGTCTGCTGCCGCGTATCATCAAGGTCCCGGAAGACGTCGGCGGGCCCGGCGACAACTACGTATTCCTTTCGTCAATGATCCACGCTCATGCCGATGACCTGTTCCAGGGCATGAAGGTCAAGGGCTGCTACCAGTTCCGCCTGACCCGTAACGCCGACCTGTCGGTGGATACCGAGGACGTCGAAGACCTGGCGCGTGCCCTGCGCGGCGAGCTGTTCAGCCGTCGCTATGGTGATGCGGTGCGTCTGGAGGTAGTCGACACCTGCCCGAAACACCTACGCGATCACCTGCTCAAGCAATTCGGCCTGACCGAGAGCGAGTTGTACCAGGTCAACGGCCCGGTCAACCTGACCCGGCTGTTCAGCATCACCGGCCTGGATAACCACCCGGAGCTGCAGTACGCGCCGTTCACTCCGGTGATCCCCAAGCTGCTGCAGAACGCCGAGAACATCTTCAGCGTGGTCAGTAAGCAGGACATCCTCCTGCTGCACCCCTTCGAGTCCTTCACCCCGGTGGTCGACCTGTTGCGCCAGGCGGCGAAAGACCCGCACGTGCTGGCGATCAAGCAGACCCTGTATCGCTCCGGTGCCAACTCGGAGATCGTCGACGCGCTGGTGGAAGCCGCGCGTAACGGCAAGGAAGTCACCGCGGTGATCGAGCTGCGTGCGCGCTTCGACGAAGAGTCCAACCTGGCCCTGGCCAGCCGTCTGCAGGCTGCCGGTGCGGTGGTGATTTATGGCGTGGTCGGCTTCAAGACTCACGCCAAGATGATGCTCATCCTGCGCCGCGAGAACGGCGAGATCGTCCGCTATGCACACTTGGGCACCGGCAACTACCACGCCGGCAACGCCAAGCTGTACACCGACTACAGCCTGCTCACCGCCGACGTGGCTCTGGGCGAGGACGTGTCGAAGCTGTTCAGCCAGCTGATTGGCATGGGCAAGACCCTGCGCATGAAGAAACTGCTGCACGCGCCCTTCACCCTGAAGAAGACCCTGCTCGACCTGATCGCCAAGGAAACCGCAGCTGCAGCCGAAGGCAAGCCGGCGCACATCATCGCCAAGTTCAACTCGCTGACCGACCCCAAGGTGATCCGCGCGCTGTACAAGGCCAGCCAGACCGGGGTGAAGATTGACCTGGTGGTGCGTGGCATGTGCTGCCTGCGCCCGGGTATCGCCGGGGTGTCGCACAACATCCAGGTGCGCTCGATCATCGGTCGCTTCCTCGAGCATACGCGGGTGTTCTACTTCCTCAATGGCGGTGACGAGAAGATCTACCTGTCCAGCGCCGACTGGATGGAGCGCAACCTCGACAAGCGTGTCGAGACCTGCTTCCCGGTGGAGGGCAAGAAGCTCATCATGCGCGTAAAGAAGGAGTTGGAAAGCTACCTGACCGACAACACCCAGGCCTGGGTGTTGCAACCCGACGGCCGCTATGTACGGCTGCAGCCAACCGGTAACCAGAACCCGCGTAGCGCGCAGTCAGGCTTGTTGGAGAAACTGACCGCACCAGTGATCGTGCCGCGTTAAAAAGGCCGCTTGCGGCCATCTGATGACCCTCTCCCATTTATGGGAGAGGGTGCCCGAAGGGCGGGAGAGGGCTTAGATGGCCGCGTGCCGTAGTTTTTTGAAGCACTTCCTACGCCGATGAGCGCCTGATCGCTGGCGATCAGGCCGTGGCGCGGAGCGGGGTGCCCGAAGTGCGGGAGAGGGGCTTTGTGGTCCTGGCGGGTTTCACCCGCCCTACAGGCCGAGCCGCGCCCCTAGGGTCTGTTGCCGTTTCGCGCACGGCTCGCGTCGAAACGGCAACAGACCCTAGGGTGCGCCATGTGTTCAGCCGGGGTATCAGCGCACGCTCAGCGTCAGATCGATACGCTTGAGCCACTCGGCTTCGGCTTCGAAGTCCGCCAGGGTCAGCGGGTTGGCGGCCAGCCAGCCCTCGGGGAAGACGATCTCCAGGCTGTTGTCACCCACCTTGAACTGCACCTGCGGCATGTCCTGCGAGCCACGGATGTGGTGGAAGAGGATGGCGAAGCGCAGCAGCACGCACAGGCGCATCAGCTTCACGCCTTCCTCGCCGAACTCGGCGAACTTGTCCTTGGGGATGTTGCGGCGGTGGCCGCGTACCAGCAGGGCGAGCATCTGCTGATCCTGGCGCGAGAAGCCGGCCAGGTCGGAGTGCTCGATCAGATAGGCGCCGTGCTTGTGGTACTGGTAGTGGGCGATATCCAGACCCACCTCGTGCACCTTGGCGCCCCAGCTCAGCAGTTCGCGATGCCAGTCGTCGGTCAGGCCCCAATCGGCGGACACCTTGTCCAGCGCCGACAGTGCCTTGGCCTCGACCCGCGCGGCCTGGTCGAGATCGACGTGGTAACGCTCCATGAACGCCGCTAGGGTGCGTTCGCGTACGTCTTCATGCTGATGGCGGCCGAGCAGGTCGTAGAGCACGCCTTCGCGCAGGGCGCCCTCGGAATGGCTCATGCGCTGGATGTCGCAGGCATCGAAGATGGCTTCGAGAATCGCCAGGCCGGCGGGGAAGATGCCGCGGCGATCCGGCTTGATGCCGTCGAGGTCGAGCTTGTCCACCTCGCCCAGCTTGAACACCTTGCGCTTGAGCCAGGCCAGGCCTTCGACCGTCACCTCGCCAGTGCCCAGCCCGGCGGCCTTGGTCGCCAGGCCGATGGCCTTGATCGTGCCGGAGGCGCCGACGGCATCTTCCCAGCCGAGGCGGCGCAAGCCCTGTTCGATGCCCATCAGTTCCAGGCGAGCGGCGGTGTAGGCCTGGGCATAGCGCGCCGGGGTGATCTTGCCGTCCTTGAAGTAACGCTGGGTGAAGCTGACGCAGCCCATCTGCAGGCTTTCGCGCAGCAGCGGCTCGAAACGCTGGCCAATGATGAACTCGGTGCTGCCGCCGCCAATGTCGGCGACCAGGCGCTTGCCGGGGGTGTCGGCGATGCTGTGGGAAACACCGAGGTAGATCAGACGCGCTTCTTCCCGACCGGAAATCACCTCGACCTGGTGACCGAGAATTTCCTCGGCGCGACGGATGAACACCGCGCGGTTGCGCGCCTCACGCAGGGCGTTGGTGCCGACGATGCGCACGGCGCCTTCCGGCAGGGTGCTGGTCAGTTGGGCGAAGCGGCGCAGGCAATCCAGGCCGCGTTGCATCGCTTCTTCACTGAGCTGGCGCTCGTCATCCAGGCCTGCCGCCAGTTGCACCTTGTCGCCGAGGCGCTCGAGGATGCGGATTTCATGATTGTCGGCCTTGGCCAAAACCATATGAAAACTGTTCGAGCCCAGGTCGATGGCGGCGATCAGGGGAAAACTCTCGGCAGGGGCTTGGGGCATGATTGCGGCATCTCGTTCGATTTCCGCGCCATCGTGCCACGACTGAGCGCATGAGCCAACGCATTCGGATGTCGTACGAAACTGGTCTAGAACTGTGGTTATCGCAGGTTCAGCACGCTCAGCGGCTGTTTCAGAAGCTGTTCGTCGCAGTTGTGACCCTCGCCGCCGCGGTCCACCACGATGAATCGGCCGGGGTATTGCAAGCACAGCAGCGGGTGGTGCCAGGTGCCGCGGGCGTAGTTCACGCCCTGGTCTGGCGCGCTGATGAAGGCGCGGATCTGCGACTCGTCCAGGTCGCCGGGTGGGGCAACGACGATCAGCATGCGCCCGCCGTCCACCGGATAAAAGGCCTGGCTGCCCAGCGGGTGGCGTTCGAGCATGCGGATGGCGATGGGCGCGTGCCAGGCCCTGCCCTCGAACAGGTTGACCAGAGTGCGCGGCGAATCGCCGGCCAGCTCCACCTGTGCCAGGTCGTGGTAGCGCGTGGTGGTGCCGGCGTTGATCGGAAAGGATTGGGCGCCGGCTGTTTCGATCACGTCACCGAAGGGCGCGAAGGCTGCGCGGGTCAGCGGCTCGATGCGCAGCGGTAGGGGCGCCGGCGCGTTCACAGGTTCACCGAGCCGATGAAATTGCGCAGCTCTTCGGTCTGCGGGGCGGCGAACAGCGCTTTCGGATCGCCGATCTCATGCACCTTGCCATGGTGCATGAACACCAGCTTGTTACCCACTTCGCGGGCGAAACGCATCTCGTGGGTGACCATGATCAGGGTCATGCCCTCGCTGGCCAGTTGCTTGACCACCGCCAGCACCTCGTTGACCAGCTCCGGGTCGAGCGCCGAGGTGATCTCGTCGCACAGCAGCACCTTGGGCGACATGGCCAGGGCGCGGGCGATGGCCACGCGAAAGCGCTGGGCCTGGTCAGCGTGCAAGCCGGCAAGGGTGTGTTCGTTCAGGAACCGACCAGGGCGGAGGTGGCCGGCGCTTTCGCCTGGCCCTTCGCCGCGCAGGTGTCGGCGGCCGATACCTTTCAGTTGCGCTTCGCCTTGGAGGGTTTTGCCTGTGGTTTGGCGGTCGGGGTGATGACCGCCGAGGTGCTGGATATTCTCGAAGACAACGTCGAGCAGAAGCGCCGCGAGCTGCGTGCAGGCGATTTCGAGCAGGCCAACCGGCTGGATTTCGAATTTCACCAGCGCATTCTTGTTGCCAGCGGCAATCAGGCGATGTGTGCTCTGGTGACGTCCAGCGCGGAGATCTTTCTGGAAAGTCAGAAGCTGCCGTTCATCCGCCCGGAGCGTGCGCAGGAAACCTGGCAGGAGCATCGCAAGATCCTCAAGGCCCTGGCCCGGCATGCCGCCGGGCCGGCACAGAAAGCCATGCTGCAGCACATCCGCTCGGCAGCGCTGCGCACTGGAATAGCCTTCATCACGCTTGGTGATTGAAACTATTGAGTGGCTCAATCGCCAGTGCCTTTCGGTGTCACTCAAGCCGGGCTATGATGGCGCCACTTTTTGGTTGCCTGCCATCTTTGGCGGCAACCTTTCGGGCCGTCGCAAGCGACGTCAAAAATTCCTCCCGGCAATTTTTTGCTTCCGAATATACGGAGACTCCTCATGAGCGAATTCATCACCAACGTCAGCGACGCCAGCTTCGACCAGGACGTCATCCAGGCTGAAGGTCCGGTTCTGGTCGACTATTGGGCTGAGTGGTGCGGCCCGTGCAAGATGATTGCACCGGTGCTCGACGAGATCGCCAAGGAATACCAAGGCAAGCTGAAGATCTGCAAACTGAACATCGACGAGAACCAGGAAACCCCGCCGAAGTACGGCGTACGTGGTATCCCGACCCTGATGCTGTTCAAGAACGGCAACGTCGAAGCGACCAAGGTTGGCGCGCTGTCCAAGTCGCAGCTGGCTGCTTTCCTCGATAGCAACATCTAAGAAGTAGGGTGGGCTTTAGCCCACCGAGCTGGTCGCAGATGGTGTGCTGGTGGGCTGCAGCGGAGCGCCGCCCGGCCCACCCTACACCTCTGAGGCAAGTCGCTCTGGAATACCCTGCTTTTTGCGGGGTTTTTCGTTTTTAGGGCTAGACGCTGTTTTTTCACGGTGTTAAATTCGATCCCGCTGCATCCTCCATGCAGCTCTCTGCACGCCGTCGCCGATTCATTCCTATACGAATTCGTTCGCGATCCTGTCGCCTTCTCTGCGGCGCGGCCTCTCAAGCTAACAGCTTTCTTCTCCTCTCGATGATCACGTCATTCCTATGAATCTGACCGAACTCAAGCAAAAGCCGATTGCCGAACTGCTGGACATGGCCGAACAAATGGGCCTGGAAAACATGGCTCGTTCGCGCAAGCAGGACATCATCTTCGCCCTGCTGAAAAAGCATGCCAAAAGCGGCGAGGAAATTTCCGGTGACGGCGTGCTGGAGATCCTCCAGGACGGTTTCGGCTTCCTGCGCAGTGCCGACTCTTCCTACCTGGCCGGCCCGGACGATATCTACGTCTCGCCCAGCCAGATCCGCCGTTTCAACCTGCGTACCGGTGACACGATCGTCGGCAAGATCCGCCCGCCGAAGGAAGGCGAGCGCTATTTCGCCCTGCTCAAGGTCGACAGCATCAACTTCGACCGCCCGGAAAACGCCAAGAACAAGATCCTGTTCGAGAACCTGACGCCGCTGTTCCCGAATCAGCGCCTGACCATGGAAGCCGGCAACGGCTCCACCGAGGACATCACCGGTCGTGTGATCGACCTCTGCGCGCCGATTGGCAAGGGCCAGCGCGGCCTGATCGTCGCTCCGCCGAAAGCGGGCAAGACCATCATGCTGCAGAACATCGCCTCGAACATCACCCGCAACAACCCCGAGTGCCACCTGATCGTTCTGCTGATCGACGAGCGCCCGGAAGAAGTGACCGAGATGCAGCGCACCGTGCGCGGCGAAGTGGTCGCCTCGACCTTCGACGAGCCGCCGACCCGCCACGTGCAGGTCGCCGAAATGGTGATCGAGAAGGCCAAGCGCCTGGTCGAGCACAAGAAGGATGTGGTCATCCTGCTCGACTCCATCACCCGTCTGGCGCGTGCCTACAACACCGTGATCCCGAGCTCCGGCAAGGTACTCACCGGTGGTGTCGATGCCCACGCCCTGGAGAAGCCGAAACGCTTCTTCGGCGCAGCGCGTAACATCGAAGAAGGCGGCTCGCTGACCATCATCGCCACCGCGCTGGTGGAAACCGGCTCGAAGATGGACGAAGTAATCTACGAGGAATTCAAAGGCACCGGCAACATGGAGCTGATCCTCGATCGCCGTGTGGCCGAGAAGCGCGTGTTCCCGGCCATCAACATCAACAAGTCGGGCACTCGTCGTGAAGAACTGCTGACCGGCGAGGAAGAGCTGTCGCGCATGTGGATTCTGCGCAAGCTGCTGCACCCGATGGATGAGATCGCGGCGATCGAGTTCCTGATCGACAAGCTCAAGGCCACCAAGACCAACGATGAGTTCTTCCTGTCGATGAAGCGCAAATAAGAGGATCTACTGCGCTTCGGTGATGCTGCGTTAAAAACTGACTCGGAATGCTCATGTACAAAAGTACAGTCGCCCGCGACTCCGACCGTTTCTCGCCTGTTTGATTCGCTGGCGCTCACCCTTCGGGCCAGCCTTCGGCTGTTACTCCCGTTGGTCGTTGCGCCTTGCCTGACCTTCGCTCGCTACGATCCATTGCACCGCCACAAGGCCGGGGAAACCCGGCCTTGTCGTATCTGGAGGCGTTCAAGCCTTCTGAAAGCCCGACTTCGGCGCTAAACTTTGCGGCCGACTCTTGCCTGTCCGACACGAGGCTCCTGCATGCAGTATCGCGACCTGCGCGACTTCATCCGTGAACTGGAAAAGCGCGGTGAACTCAAGCGCATCCAGACCCCGGTATCGCCCGTTCTGGAGATGACCGAAATCTGCGACCGCACCCTGCGCAAGGGCGGCCCGGCGCTGCTGTTCGAAAAGCCCACAGGCTTCGATGTGCCGGTGCTCGGCAACCTGTTCGGTACGCCCAAGCGCGTGGCGCTGGGCATGGGCGCCGAGGATGTCTCCGAGCTGCGCGAAATCGGCAAGCTGCTGGCCTTTCTCAAGGAGCCGGAGCCGCCGAAGGGGCTGAAGGATGCCTGGAGCAAGCTGCCGATCTTCAAGAAGGTTATTTCCATGGCACCCAAGGTGGTCAAGGATGCGCCGTGCCATGAGGTGATCGAGGAGGGCGATGACGTCGACCTCGGCAAACTGCCGATCCAGCACTGCTGGCCGGGTGACGTGGCGCCGCTGATCACCTGGGGCCTGACCATCACCAAGGGCCCGAACAAGGAGCGGCAGAACCTCGGCATCTACCGCCAGCAGGTGATCGGCCGCAACAAGGTGATCATGCGCTGGCTCAGCCACCGTGGTGGCGCGCTGGATTACCGCGAGTGGTGCCAGAAGCATCCGGACAAGCCTTATCCGGTTTGCGTCGCGCTGGGTGCCGACCCAGCGACCATTCTCGGCGCGGTGACGCCGGTGCCCGATACCCTCTCCGAATACGCTTTCGCCGGCCTCTTGCGCGGCCATCGCACCGAGTTGATCAAGGCGCGCGGCAGCGACCTGCAGGTGCCGGCCAGTGCCGAGATCGTGCTGGAGGGTGTGATCCATCCGGGCGAGACCGCGCCGGAAGGCCCCTACGGCGACCACACCGGCTATTACAACGAGGTCGACACCTTCCCGGTGTTCACCGTCGAGCGCATCACCCGCCGCCGCGAGCCGATCTATCACAGCACCTACACCGGCCGGCCGCCGGATGAGCCGGCGATCCTCGGCGTGGCGCTGAACGAAGTGTTCGTGCCGATCCTGCAGAAGCAGTTCCCCGAGATCACCGATTTCTATCTGCCGCCGGAAGGCTGTTCCTACCGCATGGCGGTGGTGACCATGAAGAAGCAGTACCCGGGCCACGCCAAGCGCGTAATGCTCGGTGTGTGGTCGTTCCTGCGCCAGTTCATGTACACCAAGTTCGTTATCGTCACCGACGACGATATCAACGCACGGGACTGGAATGACGTGATCTGGGCGATTACCACGCGCATGGACCCCAAGCGCGACACGGTGATGATTGACAACACGCCGATCGACTACCTCGACTTCGCCTCGCCGATCTCCGGCCTGGGTTCGAAGATGGGCCTGGACGCCACCCACAAGTGGCCCGGTGAAACCACTCGCGAGTGGGGCCGCGCCATCGAGAAGGATCCGGCCGTGGTGGCGCGTGTCGACGCGCTGTGGAGCGAGCTGGGAATCGATTGATGAACGTCACCCTGCAACCTTCCGGCGTCACCCTCTCGCTGCAGCCGGGCGAACGCATCCTCGATGGTGCTCGGCGCCTGGGCTACGACTGCCCACAAAGCTGTCGCAACGGTAACTGCCATATCTGCGCTGCGCTGCTGGTTGAAGGCCGTGTCAGGCAAAACGGCGTGGAGCTGGACCATGGTGAGCTGTTCACCTGCCTGGCCGAGCCGCTGGAAGACTGTGTGCTGCACTGGGATGGCGTGCTGGCGCCGGGCGAACTGCCGGTGCGCGAGCTGAGTTGCCAGGTGGTCGAGTGCCAGGACGTGGGCGGCGACGTGTTCCGTGTGCGCCTGCGCGCCCCGGCCGGCAAGGCGCCGCGCTATCACGCCGGGCAGTACCTGCTGTTGCAGCGCCCGGATAGCGAGATGGCGGCGTTCTCCCTGGCTTCGGCCCCGCATGCAGGGCGTGAGCTGGAACTGCATATCCTCGCCCGCGAAGACAGCAGCATCGCGCTGCTGGAGCATCTGCGCAGCACCGGCATGGCTCGCGTGCAGATGCCTTATGGCGACACTCACCTCGCCGATCTGCCTGATGGCCCGCTGGTGTTGATCGCCGCGGGCACCGGCATGGGCCAGATGCACAGCCTGATCGAGCACTGCCGCGCGGCGGGTTTCGCTCACCCAGTGCATCTGTACTGGGGCGCGCGCCGGCCCGAAGACTTCTACGAGCTGCCACATTGGGCCGAGTGGCAGCAGCTGGATAATCTGCACCTGCATCAGGTGGTCAGCGACCAGTGTGGCTGGCAGGGTCGTTGCGGCCTGCTGCACGAAGCGGTGCGCGAGGATTTTCCGGATCTCAAGGCATTGCACGTCTATGCCAGCGGTTCGCCAGCGATGGTCTACGCCACCCTCGATGCACTGGTCGAAGCGGGTATGGACGCGCACCAGATGCGCGCCGACGTGTTCGCCTACGCGCCACGAAGTTGAATTAACAAGCTAATGTCTGTCAGTTAAGCGTCGACGCTGCCAATGAGTAGGAGCGGCGCCCCGCCGCGAACCAGGGCGATACGAGATTGAAAAGCTTCGCCCCGGGGCGGGGCTCCTACGAAAGACCGCTTTGGCAAGCTTATCTGATCGGCATTAGCTGCACCGTCAGCGAACGGTTACTACCACCTTGCCCACGGCCTTGCGCTGGCCGAGGGCATCGATCGCTTCGCCGCCGCGCTCCAGCGGGAAGGTCTGCGATACCAGTGGCTTGAGTTTGCCTTCGGCGTGCCAGGCGAACAGTTGCTGGAAGTTCGCAGCGTTGTCCTGCGGTTGGCGCTGGGCGAAGGAGCCCCAGAATACGCCGACCAGCGAGGCGCCCTTGAGCAGTGGCAGGTTGGCTGGCAGCGCCGGGATGCCGCCGCCAGCGGCGAAACCCACCACCAGGAAACGGCCGTTCCAGCCGATGCTGCGGAAGGCTTCCTCGAACAGCGGGCCGCCCACCGGGTCGTAGATCACATCCACACCCTGGCCACCGGTGAGGCGTTTCACCTCGTCCTTCAGGCTCTGCTCGCTGTAGTTGATCAGCTCATCCGCGCCGGCGTTACGCGCCACTTCCAGCTTCTCGGCGCTGCTCGCGGCGGCGATGACCTTGGCGCCCATGGCCTTGCCGATTTCCACCGCGGCCAGACCGACGCCGCCCGAGGCGCCGAGCACCAGCAGGGTTTCACCCGGTTGCAGGTTGGCGCGTTGCTTGAGGGCATGCATCGAGGTGCCGTAGGTCATGCCGAATGCAGCAGCGGTGGTCAGGTCCATGCTCTTGGGCACCGGCAATACGTTGTAGGCCGGCACGGCGACCTCTTCGGCAAAGCCGCCCCAACCGGTCAACGCCATGACCCGATCACCGGCGCGCAGGTGGCTGATTTTCTCGCCGGCGGCCTTGACCACGCCGGCTACCTCGCCACCCGGGGCGAAGGGGAAGGGCGGCTTGAACTGGTATTTGCCTTCGATGATCAGCGTGTCGGGGAAGTTGACCCCGGCAGCCTGCACCTCGATCAGCACCTCGTTTTTCTTCGGTTCGGGGCTTGGCAGGTCTTCCAGTACCAGGGTGTCGGCAGGGCCGAAGGCTTTGCACAGCAGGGCTTTCATCAAGGTCATTCCTCTTGCAGGGTGCCTTGCAGTGTAGAAAACGCCCGCCGAGGGTCAACGAGCATGCCGATACCTGATAGGTCGGCATAAGCGCCGGGCTTGGGTACGTGCGCGCGGATGGCTATGCTAGGCACATCCCCGATGGAGTGCCGAACGTGAAACTGTTGACCGCCCTGCTGCTGAGCCTGTCGATCTGCCTGCCTGCCCTGGCCTCTTCGGAGAAGAAGGAAGAGGTGCCGGCACCGCTGTATCACAACCTGTTCCCGGCGCTGATCGGCAATCTGGCGGATCCGGGCAATCGCCTGAAGTTCTTCAAGGCCGATGTGTCGCTGCGGGTGAACGGCACCGAGGCCAAGGAGAAGCTCAAGCTGCATGAGCCGCTGATCCGCCACCAACTGGTGATGCTGTTCTCGGCGCAGACCAGTGATACCATCAACGCCCCCGATGGCCGTGAGAATCTGCGCCTGGAGGCGTTGAAGAAGGTGCAGGACGCGATCAATGGCGAAGAGGGCAAGCCCATCGTCGAAGATCTGCTGTTCAACAACCTGATCATTCAGTAAAAGAGGGCGCAGTCAGTTAAGCGTCGACGCTGCGAATGCGTAGGAGCGGCGCCCCGCCGCGAACCAGGACGAGGCGCAATTGAAAAGCTTCGCCCCGGGGCGGGGCTCCTACGAAAAGCCGCTTTTCGCGGCTTAAGCGGTTCCGCTTCTGTCAGGCCATCTGCGCCAGGGTCTTGCGAAAACGCGTCAGCGCGGCGATGAAGAACAGCGTGCCGATGCCGGCAATGGCCAGCATGTAAGGCCAGACGATGCTCAGCCCGGCGCCGCGATAGAGAATGGCCTGGGCCAGCGCGACGAAGTGGGTGGTCGGCGCCGCGAGCATGATCTGCTGTACCAGCTCCGGCATGCTTTCGCGCGGCGTGGTGCCGCCGGAGAGGATCTGCAGCGGCAACAGCACCAGGATGATCAGCAGGCCCAATTGCGGCATCGAGCGCGCCACCGTGCCGAAGAAGATGCCCATCGAGGTAGTGGCGAACAGGTGCAGCGCCGCGCCAGTCAGAAACAGCGCAATCGAACCCTCGATCGGCACCTGCAGCCAGCCCTGCACCACCAGCAGCAGTGACAGCGCCGCAGCTGTGAGCACCACCAGCCCCATCGACCAGACCTTGGCCAGCATGATTTCCAGTGGCGTCACCGGCATCACCAGCAGGTGTTCGACGGTGCCGTGCTCGCGTTCGCGGATCAGCGCCGCGCCGGTGAGGATGATCGACAGCATGGTGATCTGGTTGATCACCTCCATCACCGAGCCGAACCAGGCACGCGTCAGGTTGGGGTTGAACTCTATGTGTGCCACCAGTTCCGCCGGCTGCTGCAGCTCGCCCCGGTAGCGGCGGACGAACTCGGCCACTTCGCTGGCGCCGATATTCTGGATGTAGCCGGCACCGGTGAAGGCCATGCTGACCTCGGTGGCGTCGACGTTGAGCTGGATTGCCGGGCTGCGACCGGCGAGCACGTCGCGCTGGAAGTTCGGCGGAATGTTCAGGGTGAAGGTGTAGCGCCCGGCATCCATGCCGCGATCCATCTCGTTCAGGTCGATACGTTGCGGGGTACGGAAGTAGGGCGCCTGAAAGGCCTGGATCAGCCGTTCGGAGAGTTGCGACTGGTCTTCATCGACCACGGCGATGGCGGCGTTGTGCAGGCTCTCCGGCATGCTGGTGGCTGCCGAATAGATGCCCATGCTGAAGGCCCAGAGGATCAGCAGCACCAGCGCCAGGTCATGCTGCAGGCTGCGCAGCTCCTTGATGCCGAGGTGGAGGATATTGGCCAGGCGTTCCATCACACCTCCTGTTTGCGCAGCAGGCTGGCGCTGAGCAGCGTCAGCAGCGGGATGGTCAGGGCCAGGGCGGCGAAGTAGCCGGTCAGGTCCTGCAGCTCCAGCGCCTTGGAGAAGATGCCGCGGCTGATCACCAGAAACTGCGAGGTCGGGTAGAGCTGGCCGATCAGCGCGCCCGCGCCTTCCAGCGAGGCCACCGGGTAGATCAGCCCGGAGAACTGGATGGCCGGCAGCAGGGTGACGATGGCGGTGCCGAACACGGCGGCGATCTGGCTGTTGGTGAAGGTCGACATGAGCAGGCCGAGGCCGGTGGCGCAGGCCAGGTAGAGCAGGGCGCCGGCCAGCAGAGTCAGCGGGTTGCCCTTGAGCGGGACGTCGAACACCGTGACTGCCAGCAGCATCAGCAGGATGAAATTGAACAAACCCAGGGCGATATAGGGCAGCTGTTTACCGAGCAGGAATTCCAGGCGGGTGACCGGGGTGACGTAGAGGTTGATGATCGAGCCCAGCTCCTTCTCGCGCACCACGCCGAGGGCGGTGAGCATCGCCGGAATCAGCATCAGCAGCAGCGGAATCACCGCTGGCACCATGGCCTTGAGGCTTTCCACGTCGGGGTTGTAGCGATAGCGCACTTCCAGTTCGGCGGCGCTGGCTGCCTGCGGCTGGGGTGAGCGACGCGCCAGCTCTGCCAGGTAGTGCTGGTGCAGGCCGGTGACATAGCCCTTGATGGTTTCGGCGCGGGTCGGCATGGCGCCATCGATCCACATGCCGATCTGCGGGCTGGCGCCGCGCTTGAGATCACGGCCGAAGTGCGGCGGAATCTCCACGGCCAGGCTGATGTCGCCATTGCGCAGGCGCCGTTCCAGTTCGTCGTAGTCGCGCAGCGGCGCCTTTTCCAGGAAATAGCGCGAGCCGGACAGGTTGAGGTGGTATTCCTGGCTGGTGGTGGTCTGGTCGCGATCGAGCACGGCGAAGGTCAGGTCTTCGACGTCGAGGCTGATGCCATAGCCGATGATGAACAGCAGCAGCACGGTGCCGAGCAGCGCCATGCCGCCACGGATCGGGTCGCGGCGCAGCTCCAGCGCTTCGCGGCGGGCATAGCTGAGCAGGCGGCGCAGGCTGAAGCGTTGACGCTGTTGTGGCGGCGCCTGTTCCAGCGGCGGCGCCTCGCTGACCGCTTGCTCGCCAGCCGCCTCCTGCAGGTAAGCGATGAAGGTGGCTTCCAGGTTGTCCAGGCCGCGTTTGTCCATCAG
The DNA here is from genome assembly GCF_029845265.1 of Ectopseudomonas oleovorans. Classification (NCBI taxonomy): domain Bacteria; kingdom Pseudomonadati; phylum Pseudomonadota; class Gammaproteobacteria; order Pseudomonadales; family Pseudomonadaceae; genus Ectopseudomonas; species Ectopseudomonas oleovorans. Next base: position 44,689 of record NZ_JAOCLK010000015.1, on the reverse strand, counting down.
GCCCTGCGGCGTGTCGCTGTCCAGCACGCGGCCGGCGTGCATCAGCGAGATGCGATCGCAGCGCTGCGCCTCGTTCATGAAGTGGGTGGAGATGAAGATGGTCACGCCGTCCTGGCGCGACAGGTCGAGCATCAGTTGCCAGAAACCGTCACGCGCCACCGGGTCGACGCCTGAGGTGGGCTCGTCGAGGATGAGGATTTCCGGCTTGTGAATCACCGCCACGGCCAGCGACAGGCGCTGGCGGATGCCCAATGGCAGGCGCTCGGGGAGCATGTCCATGACCTCGCCGAGGTCGAAGCGTGCGGCCATCTGCGCCACGCGTGGCTCGATCTCCTCGGCGGGTACGTGAAAGAGTTGCGCGTGCAGCACCAGGTTCTGCCGCACCGTCAGTTCGCCATACAGGGAGAACGCCTGGGACATGTAGCCGACCCTCTTGCGCGTGGCCATGTCGCGCGGGTCGACCGCCTGGCCGAACAGCAGCGCCTCGCCCTCGCTGGCCGGTAGCAGGCCGGTGAGCATCTTCATGGTGGTGCTCTTGCCGCAGCCGTTGGAGCCGAGAAAACCAAAGATTTCGCCCCGGCGGATGCGAAACGACACCGAATCGACGGCGACGAAATCACCGAAGCGCATGGTCAGTCCCTTGGCCTCGATGGCGATCTCGTTGCTGTCTTGCAGGGGGGGAATGACCACCTGCTGATGGCCGCGGCGGCGTTCCTCGGGCAGCAAGGCGATAAAGGCCTGTTCCAGGCTGGCGCTGTTGGTGCGTGCGCGCAGTTCCGCCGGGCTGCCTTCGGCCAGCACGCGGCCGGCATCCATCGCCACCAGGTGATCGAAACGCTCGGCCTCTTCCATGTAGGCGGTAGCCACCAGCACGCTCATCTGCGGGCGCTGCGTGCGGATGCGCGCGATCAGCTCCCAGAACTGGTTGCGTGATAGCGGGTCGACGCCAGTGGTCGGCTCGTCGAGGATCAGCAGATCCGGATCATGGATCAGCGCGCAGCACAGCCCGAGCTTCTGCTTCATGCCGCCCGACAGCTTGCCCGCCGGACGCTCGCGGAAGGCCGACATACCGGTGCTGCGCAGCAGGTCGTCGATGCGCCGTGCGCGTTCGGCGGCGTCCTGGCCGAACAGGCGACCGAAGAAATCCAGGTTCTCGAACACCGACAGCGTCGGGTATAGGTTCTTGCCCAGGCCCTGCGGCATATAGGCGATATGCGGGCAGACGTTGCGGCGGTGGCGGGCGTCGGCCATGTCGCCGCCGAGCACCTCGACGCGGCCGTCCTGAATCTTGCGTGCCCCGGCGATCAGCGCCAGCAAGCTGGACTTGCCGACACCGTCGGGGCCGATCAGGCCGACCATGCAGCGGGCCGGCAGTGCCAGCTCGATCTGTTGCAGCGCGTGGGTCTGGCCGTAGCGCAGGCCGACGCCGCTCAGGCGTGCGACCGGCGCGTTCATTGCGGGACCTTGATCGTCAGATGCGCGGGCCACTCGGCGTCAGGGTCGAGGCGCAGGTAGGCCATGCCCGGTACGCCGGTCTTGACCTGCTGCAGGTGCTTGCTCAGCAACTCGGGATCGAGGCGCGCCTTGACCCGGAACATCAGTTTCTCGCGCTCGTTGGCGGTTTCCACGCTCTTCGGGGTGAACTGGGCGACGCTGGCGACATAGCTGACCCTGGCCGGGATCACGTACTGCGGTACGGCATCGATCACCAGGCGTACCTCGCTGCCGAGGGCGACGCGACCGGCCTGACGTCCGGGCAGGAAGAAGGTCATGTAGACGTCGGTGAGATCCACCAGGTTGAGTAGCTTGCCGCCGGCACCGAGCACTTCGCCGGGTTGGCTCACGCGGTATTGCACGCGACCGGCGCGAGGCGCCTTGAGCAAGCTGTCATCGATGTCCACCTGCAGGCGCTCGACGCTGGCACGGGCCGCCTCGGTCGCCGATTGCGCTTCGATGGCCTGCGATTGCGCGGCGGCGATACTGGCCTCGGCCGAGCTTACCTGAGCGCGCGCGGCGGCCAGCGCAGCCTCGGCACTCTGCAGGCGGGCCAGATCGTCATCCAGCGTCTGCTGAGGCAGGGCGTTGCGCTTGACCAGGGTGGCGCTGCGCGCGTGACGTTTGCGCGCGGCATCCAGCTCGGCCTGGCGCTGGCGTACTACGGCTTCGGCGGCCAGCTTCTCGCTTTGACGCAGGCTGATCTGGCTGGCGGCGGTAGTCTGGCCATTCTCGGCCTGGCGCAATTGGGCGCGGGCCTGCGCCAGTTGGGCCTCGAGCACCTGGGTGTCCATGCGCGCGAGAACCTGGCCTGGCTCGACGAAGTCACCTTCATCGACCTCGATGCTGGCAACGCGCCCGGCGAGCTTGGTGGCCACATCCACTTCGGTGGCCTCGATGCGTCCGTTGCCGCTGGCGAAGCCCTCGCCCAGGCCGTTCGGGCGCAGCTGCCACCAGGCTGTGGCAGCCAGTACGGCGACGGCGGCAGCGAGCAGAACGGCCTGGCGAGATGTGACGTTGATCATTTCGGCTTCCCTGTTGAACCCCGGTTGCGGGGTTTTCACGACCTGTCGATTGTCTGTCGAATGCGCATTAGGTGGCTTGATGCAGGTCAAGCACGGGCGGCTGCCACAGGCAGGTGCGGTTACGCCCTTCATGTTTGGCACGGTACAGCGCCTGATCGCCCTGGGCAAGCAATTCGCCTGGCTGTTCGTCAATCACCGGATCCACTACGGTGATGCCGATACTCAGGGTCAAACGCCCCAGCGGGCTGCTTGGGTGCTTGATATCCAGGCTGGCAACCGCCGCATGGATGCGTGCGGCGACCTGCTCGGCACCCTCCTGATGGGTGTTGGCGAGGATGATGGCGAACTCCTCGCCGCCGTAACGGCAGGCGGTGTCGCCTTCGCGCTGCAGGCTTTCGCGCAGGGCAGCACTGACTTTGCGCAGGGCGTCGTCACCGGCGAGGTGGCCGAGGGCATCGTTGTAGGGTTTGAAGTAGTCGATATCCAGCATCAGCAGTGCCAGTGGTGCTGCGAGGCGGCGCAGGCGGCGCCATTCAGCCAGCAATTGTTGGTCGAAGTAGCGACGGTTGTACAGGCCGGTCAGGCCGTCGAGCTGTGACAGGCGCTGCAGTTGCGCTTCCAATTGCAGGCGCTCGCTGTTGTCGCGGGAAACGGCGATCAGGTATTCGTGATCATGCAGTTGCACCAGCTGGGTGTTGATCTCGGCCGGTTGCCGGCTGCCGTCGCGGCGAATCAGTTCGCGCTGGAAGATCCGCGACAGGTTGTCGCGCTGCGCCTGGCGCGCCTGCTCCAGCCAGCGATGAAAACCCGGCATGAGCTTGTCCGGGGCATCGCGCAGCAATTCGGCGAACTGTTCAGGGCGGTAGTCGAGCGTGGCGTAGGTGGCCTGGTTCATGTGCAGCAGCTCGCGGCTGTCGCTGTCGAAGATGAACAGTCCGTCATGGCTGGAGTCGGTCAGGTCGAGCACCAACTGCAGCCGCTCACGGTTCTCGCGCAGACGCTGTTCGGTTTCTTCGCGGCGTTCGGCTTCCTCGCGGAAACGTCGATTGGCCAGTTGCAAGGCTCGGGCGCGGCGACTGTTCTCCAGCGCCAGGGCCAGGGCCGCGACCAGCAGCAGGCTGATGGCCAGGCTGGCACCGAGCACCACGCCGGGCAGGGGCGATTCGAGCTGGTCGAGCAATTGCTCGGTGGGGCTCAGGCGCAGGCTGAAGCTCTGGTTGTTGAGCAGGCTCAGGCCCAGTTGCAGGCTGTGCGGTGCATCGCTATCCGCCGTGCCATGTCGGTACAGGCTCTGGTCATGCTCAAGTAGCTCGAGATTGAAGGCTTCGCGGTCGATCTGGGTGAGCAACTGCAGCATCAGCGGCTCGACGCGAAATACGCCCTGGAGGAAGCCGTCGAACACTCGCGTGCCTTCCTGCATCCGGTACAGAGGGGTGTAGAGGACGAAGCCGCGTCCGCCCTGCACCAGTTCGACACTGCCGGAGAAGCGCTGCTCACCGCTGTCACGGGCTTCCATGGCCAGCGGGTAATTCGGGTGTTCGGGGGCCAGCGTGAAATCCAGCGCCGCTTCGTTGCCGGCGACCGGCAACAGCCAGCGCATGTGCAGATCGGCGCCGACCCACTGGATCGACTGGTAGACCGGAAAGCCGCGCAGGGTCAGTTCGACCTCCTCGTCCCAGCTGGCACGTGGCAGGCGGCCCAGACTGTTCCACAGGCGGGCGATACGCTCGAGGTTGGCGACTTCCAGGTGCAGGGTGCTTTCCAGCTGGCGTGCCAGGCTGCGTGCCTGATAACCGATACGCTCGTCGATGCGCTGCTGTTGCACGGCATCGATCTGGCGCCACAGTAGAACGCTGGCGCTGCTCAGCACCACTAACAGGAACGCCAGCGCAAGGCGCGCCGGCCAGACGGAGGATGCCGGCATGGAAAACTCCCGAGGCTCTGTAGGGTGATAGCACAGTGCCGCAGTTGACTCAACGCATGGCGAGAATGGCCGCCCACTGGTCATCGCTGACCGGCATCACGGACAGGCGGCTGCCGCGCTGTACCAGCGCCAGTTCGGCCAGTAGCGGGTTGTTCTTCAGCTGCTGCAGGGGCAGGACCTCGTCGAAGGCTTCGACGAATTCGACGTCCAGGGCGCTCCAGGGGTTCTTCTCGATACTGGCCTTGGGGTCGTGATAATGGCTGTCTGGGTCGAGCGCGGTTGGGTCCGGGTAGATCTCGCCGGCAATGCGTGCAATGCCGGCGATGCCCGGCTGCGGGCAACTGGAGTGATAGAAGAAGAACAGGTCGCCTGCCCGCATCGCGCGCATGAAGTTGCGCGCCTGGTAATTACGTACGCCATCCCAGCGCGTTTTGCCCAGGCGTTGCAGATCGAGAATCGACAGTTCGTCGGGTTCGGATTTCATTAGCCAATGGGGCATGAACTTTGCTCCTGCAGGTCTGTCCGTAAGCGGACGCTTGTTTGAGTGAAAGTCTCCGACGGTCGGTTGACGCCGGAAATTGCACTGCGTTCGGGACTGGCGGAAAATGCTCGGCTAAACACCTGGCGCCGCCTTATTGCACACAACAATAGCGCGCGACTAACGTGCGCATTGCCTTGAAGGGGGAGGCAATAGATGAAACGCAAGCCAGATCTTTTGTGGGTTCTCGTCGTACTGTTCAGCCTGGGCGTGGTTACCACGGGTTACACCCAGAGTCTCTGGGAACGCCAGGGCGACGCTCCAGCCAATATCACGCAGCAGCCCTGACGCTCCGTTTGCCCGCGTGAGCACCGCAGGGAGTGCGGTGCCGCAGGGTTCACCTCAATACCACGCCTTGTCCGTCACCGTTGCCTGCAAGGGCACGTCCCAGCTGGCCATCGCCAGTTCGTCCACGCGCTGACATTCATGCGCCAGGCCCAGCAGCGTCGGCATGTGCCAATTCTTGCGCCTGTGCAGATAGGCCAGGCTGCGGTCGTAGAAGCCGCCCCCCATGCCCAGGCGCCCGCCACGATCATCGAAGCCCACCAGCGGCAGCAGCACCAGATCCAGGGCCCAGACCTTGCGTTGGCGCTTTGGCTGCGGGCGTGGTTCGAGGATGCGAAAACGATTACCTGCCAGTTTCTCGTGCCGGCTGACGCGCTGGAAGACCATCTTGGTGCGCGGCCAGGCGCTGAGCACCGGCAGGTAGATGTGCTTGCCGCGTTTCTGCGCAGCGGCGAGCAGTGGCCGCGGATCGATTTCGCCATCGTTGGGCAGGTACAGGGCGATGTGCCGGGCGCGACGAAACTGCGGGCTTTGTGCCAGTTGCCGATACAGGTTGCGTGCAGCAACACGTTGCTGGCTGCGGCTGAGCGCACGCCGGCGCAGGCGCAGTACGCGGCGCAGTTGCGGGCGACTGGGAGTGCTGGACGTGGTCATGAGGTGAGGTTGTGCTGAGGCAGATAGCAGTGCTGAAACGCGCTGCAGGAAATGATGACTTCCCGGCGTGCCGCTGTCGGTTTAGCCCTTGAACCCGAAAGTTCAAGGTGGAGGTTGCAGGAGGCGTTAAGGCTTTCCGTCAGGCGGACATGCACACCGGCCCCAACTTGCAACCCCCGTGGTTGTGCGTATCGGCTCAGGGACATCACCGACTGGCGCACACCCCAGGAAGTTGGGCTTAGTATACCCGAACAGAGGGTGTGCGGGGCGGCCTGCGACGAAATGGCAGGCATGAAGGTGCTCAGGGCGTCGGGTCGTCGGCCAGCGCATGGTCGACACGATCGAGCAGATCGCGCACCTGCTGGCGGGTGGAGCTGGCGTCCTGATCCAGGCGCTGCTGCCTGTGCAGCAGGTCATGGGTGATGTTCAGCGCGGCCATCACCGCCACGCGGTCGGCGCCAATCACCTTGCCGCTGGTGCGGATCTCACGCATCTTGCCGTCCAGGTAGCGGGCAGCGCTTTCCAGGTTGGCGCGTTCATCCTGCGGGCAGGCGATGCAATATTCTTTGTCCAGAATGTGGACGGTCACGGTGTTCGACTGGGTCATGAGTCCTGCTCCAGGGCTTTGAGGCGCGAAATCATCGATTCGACCTTGTGCCGGGCCAATTCGTTCTTTTCGATCAGATGAGCGCGTTCCTCGCGCCAGGCCTGTTCATTCGCCAGCAGGAGTCGGTTGTGAGCCTTTAGCTGCTCGACACGCTGGATCAGCAGCTCCAGCTTGGCGGTCAATGCGTGCAAATCGGCGTCTTCCATGGGCTCTCGCTATGGGAGGGAATGGCTGGACTATATAGGCCTGTCCCGTTCAGGGCACCTCTAAAAACTACCTGCGTTGTCATCACTGCGTTAAAAACAAGCTCAAAATGTTAATTGCAACTCGTAAAGTCGAGCGCGACTCCGACCGTTTCTCGCTTGTTTTTGCCTTGTGCTGACTGCCTCGCCTACGTTCTTAGATGCGCCCGTCATGGGTCAAACCATGCTTGGCAGTGGTGTGATGCAGATGACGGCATCACCCCGGCGGCCTCGGATGGTCTTGCCGCGTCTGCCGGTGCTAGGATACGAGGCCTCCATTCTAGAGATTGCGCCGCCTGGCGCCTAGCTATCTATGTCGATTCCAAGCTCTCCCTACGCCGCCTTCGCCGCTTTGCTCAACAGCGCCGGGCATTCCGTTTCCCCTGCCGAACTGCACGGCCTGCTGCTTGGTCGCAGCTGTGCAGGCGCCGGCTTCGACGCCGATGCCTGGCTGCTCGACGCGGCTGATCTGCTCGGCGGCGAGCCGCAGGACAACGTGCGCCAGGCGCTGATCGGCCTGCAGGAGATGGTCAAGGGCGAATTGTGCAGCGAGGACATCACCGTGGTGCTGCTGTTGCCCGATGACGAAGCTCCGCTGGCGCAGCGCGCGGTCGCGCTGGGGCAGTGGTGCCAGGGCTTTCTCGCCGGTTTCGGCCTGGCCGCCCGCGACGGCGCGCTGAGCGCCGAAGCCATGGAAGTGTTGCAGGATCTCTCCGCCATCGCTCAGGTGCAGAGTGCCCTGGAAGAGTCCGAAGATGGCGAGAGCGACTACATGGAGGTCATGGAGTACTTGCGGGTGGCGCCGCTGCTGCTGTTTAGCGAATGCGCCAAGCCCGCTGCGCCTGCCGCCAAACCCTCCCTGCACTGATTTTTGCCGGAGCCTGCCGTGATCAGCATCCCCAAGTCCGAATATGCCCGTCGGCGCAAGGCGCTGATGGCGCAGATGGAACCCAACAGCATCGCCATTCTGCCGGCAGCGCCGGTGTATATCCGCAACCGTGACGTCGAGCATGTCTACCGCCAGGACAGCGACTTCCAGTACCTCACCGGTTTCCCCGAGCCGGAGGCGGTGATGGCGCTGATTCCCGGGCGCGAGCATGGCGAATATGTGCTGTTCTGCCGCGAGCGTGACCCGGAGCGCGAATTGTGGGACGGCCTGCGCGCCGGCCAGGACGGTGCGATCAGTACATTCGGCGCCGATGACGCTTTCCCCATCGGCGATATCGACGACATCCTGCCGGGGCTGATCGAAGGCCGCGAGCGCGTCTACTACGCCATCGGTTGCAACCAGGAGTTCGATCATCGGCTGATGGAGTGGATCAACCACATCCGCGCCAAGGCCCGTCAGGGCGCCACGCCGCCGAGCGAGTTCGTCGCCCTCGATCACCTGTTGCACGACATGCGTCTGTACAAGTCGGCTGCCGAGGTGAAGGTGATGAAGGAGGCGGCCGAGATCAGTGCGCGTGCGCACGTGCGCGCGATGCAGGCCAGCCGCGCCGGTCTGTTCGAATACCACCTGGAAGCCGAGCTGGAGTACGAGTTCCGCAAGGGCGGGGCGAAGATGCCGGCCTACGGCAGCATCGTCGCCGCGGGCAAAAATGCCTGCATCCTGCACTACCGTGAGAACAATGCACCGCTCAAGGACGGCGACCTGGTACTGATCGACGCCGGCTGCGAGATCGACTGCTACGCCAGCGACATCACCCGAACCTTCCCGGTCAGCGGTAAGTTCTCGCCCGAGCAGAAGGCCATCTACGAACTGGTGCTCAAGGCCAACGAGGAGGCATTCAAGTTCATTGCTCCAGGCCGGCACTGGAACGAGGCCCATGAGGCCACCGTGCGGGTGATCACTGCCGGCCTGGTTGATCTGGGTCTGCTCGAGGGTGATGTTGACGAGCTGATCGCCAGCGAAGCCTACAAGCCTTTCTATATGCACCGCGCCGGCCACTGGCTGGGCATGGATGTGCATGACGTCGGCGATTACAAGGTCGGCGGGCAGTGGCGCGTGCTGGAGATCGGCATGGCGATGACCGTCGAGCCAGGCATCTATATCGCCCCTGACAACGACAAGGTTGCCAAGAAATGGCGCGGCATCGGTGTGCGCATCGAGGACGACGTGGTCGTGACCAAGAAGGGCTGCGAGATTCTCACCAACGGTGTGCCCAAGACCGTTGCCGAGATCGAGGCGCTGATGGCGGCCGCGCGTAGCGAGGCGGCCTGAGCCCATGTCACGCGTACAGTTGGCGATCATCGGTGGCGGTCTGGTCGGCGCGAGCCTGGCGCTGGCGCTGCAGGACACCGCGCGTCAGCGTGGCTGGCGCATCGCTCTGATCGAACCCTTTGCCCCGGGCAGCGAATACCAGCCCAGCTATGACGCGCGCTCTACCGCGCTGTCCTATGGCAGCCGGTTGATCTACGAGCGCCTGGGCCTGTGGCAGAGCATTGCCCAGCGGGCTGAGCCGATTCAACAGATTCATGTTTCCGACCGCGGCCGCTTCGGCGCCACGCGCCTGCAGGCCATCGAGGAAGGCGTGCCGGCGCTCGGTTACGTAGCTGAGAACGCCTGGCTCGGCCATTGTCTGTGGCAGGCGCTGGATGTGGGTGTGATCGAATGGCGCTGCCCGGCCGAAGTGGTCGGCATGCAGCGCCTCGACGATGGCTATCGCCTGACCCTGAACGACGAAACCTGCCTTGACTGCGACCTGGCGATTCTTGCCGATGGTGGGCGTTCCGGCCTGCGCGAGCAGCTCGGCATCGGCGTCAGCAGCAAGCCTTACGGGCAGAGTGCGCTGATCGCCAACGTCAGCCCGCTGGAAGCGCATCGTGGGCAGGCTTTCGAGCGTTTCACCGATGACGGCCCGATGGCGCTGCTGCCGTTGAGCGATAACCGCTGTGCACTGGTCTGGACACGCGCCGCGGCTGACGCCGAACGTCTGTTGCGCGCCAGCGAGTCGAGTTTTCTAAGCGAGTTGCAGCAGGCCTTCGGTTATCGCCTGGGCGCCTTGCGCCAGGTGGGTGCGCGGCATCTGTATCCGCTGAGCCTGGTCGAGGCGCAGGAGCAGGTGCGTCCGCATCTGGTGGTGCTGGGCAACGCCGCGCACAGCCTGCACCCCATCGCCGGCCAGGGCTACAACCTGTCGCTGCGCGATACCCTGGCGCTGGCCGAGGTGCTGATCGATAGCGAGGCAACACTGGGCGATTTCGCCACCCTGCAGCGTTACCTGCAACGGCAGCAGCTCGATCAACAGATGACCGTCGGCTTCTCCGACCAGGTGACGCGTCTGTTCAGCAACGCCCAGCCGCTGCTGACTGCCGGGCGCAACCTGGGTTTGCTCGGCCTCGACCTGCTGCCGCCGGCCAAGCGCTGGTTCGCCCGGCAGGCGATGGGCATGGGTACGCGAAGTCTGTGACAGCCAAGGAATGAATATGCGAGCGGATCTGATCATCGTCGGCGCCGGTATGGTTGGCAGTACCCTGGCCTTGGCGCTGGAGCACAGCGGTCTGGACATCCTGATCGTCGACGGCAGCCCGCTGAGCGTGTCGCCCTTCGATGCGCAGGCGCCGTTCGAGCCGCGCGTCAGCGCATTGTCGATGGCCAGCCAGCGCATTCTCGAGCGCCTGGGCGCCTGGCCAGGCATCGCTGCACGGCGTGCTTGCCCCTATGGCGAGATGCGCGTGTGGGATGGCTCCGGTACCGGCAGCATTCACTTCGCTGCCGCCAGCGTGCATGCCGAGACGCTGGGCCATATCGTCGAGAATCGCGTGGTGCAGGATGCCCTGCTCGAGCGCTTGCACGACAGCCAGATCGGCCTGCTGCCCGGCGCACGCCTGGAGCAACTGCGCCGCAGCGGCGATGAATGGCTGCTGACGCTTACCGATGGCCGTCAGTTGCGCGCACCGTTGCTGGTCGCGGCCGACGGCGCCAACTCCGCGGTGCGCCGCCTGGCCGGTTGCGCGACGCGCGAATGGGATTATCTGCACCACGCCATCGTGACCAGCGTGCGCTGCGAGCGTGCGCACCAGGCCACTGCCTGGCAGCGTTTCACCGATGATGGGCCGCTGGCCTTCCTGCCGCTGGCCGGGCCGGCCGGCGAGCACTGGTGCTCGATCGTCTGGTCCACCGTACCGGTCGAAGCCGAGCGCTTGATGGCGCTGGATGATGAGGCCTTCTGCGCCGAGCTGGGCAAGGCTTTCGAATCCCGTCTGGGCAAGGTGCTGCATGCCGATCGCCGTCTGTGCATCCCGCTGCGTCAACGCCATGCCAAGCGCTACGTGGAGCCGGGGCTGGCGCTGATCGGCGATGCCGCACACACCATCCACCCGCTGGCGGGGCAGGGCGTCAACCTGGGCTTTCTCGATGCGGCGGTGCTGGCCGAGGTGCTGCTGCATGCCGCTATGCGAGGTGAGAACCTCAGTGATGAGCGCGTGCTGAGCCGCTACGAGCGTCGGCGCATGCCGCACAACCTGGCGATGATGGGGGCGATGGAGGGCTTCCAGCGTTTGTTCCAGGCCGACCCGCTGCCGCTGCGCCTGCTGCGCAACGTCGGCCTCGATCTGGTCGACAGCCAGGCCGAGGCCAAGGCGCTGTTCGTGCGTCAGGCGCTTGGGCTAACGGGCGACTTGCCGGAGCTGGCACGAGTCTGAGCTGACGCAACTTGTAATAACTGCTGTGTGTGGTCTTGCTGTTTACGTTGAGAAGGCAAATAACATTCACTACTATTCAGCCACTTTGTAATCCACAAGAGGCTGGTCCCATGAAGGCTCGCAACGCGCTTCTCGCTGCATTCACGCTCAGCACCCTGGCAACTGCCGTCCAGGCTGCCGATGAAGTGGTGGTCTATTCCGCCCGTATCGATGAGCTGATCAAGCCGGTATTCGATGCCTATACCGAGAAAACCGGGGTCAAGGTGAAGTTCATCACCGACAAGGAAGCCCCTCTGATCGCCCGCCTCAAGGCTGAAGGTGCCAACACCCCGGCTGATCTGCTGATCACCGTCGACGCCGGCAACCTCTGGCAGGCCGAGCAGGAAGGCGTGCTGCAGCCGACCAAGTCCGCCGTGATCGATGCCAACATCCCCGCTCAGTACCGTTCCAGCACCGACAGCTGGACTGGCCTGTCGCTGCGCGCACGGACGATTTTCTACTCCACCGAGCGCGTCAAGCCGGAGGAGCTGTCCACCTACGAAGCCCTGGCCGACAAGAACTGGGAAGGCCGTCTGTGCCTGCGCACCAGCAAGAAGGTCTACAACCAGTCGCTGACCGCTACCCTGATCGAAGCCCACGGCGCCGAGAAGACCGAAGAAATCGTCAAGGGTTGGGTCAACAACCTGGCCACCGACGTATTCCCGGATGACACCGCGCTGCTGCAGGCCATCGACGCCGGCCAGTGCGACGTGGGTATCACCAACACCTACTATTACGGCCGTCTGCACAAGCAGCAGCCGGATCTGAAGGTCAAGCCGTTCTGGCCGAACCAGAACGACCGTGGCGTGCACGTCAACCTGGCCGGTGCCGGTGTGACCAAGCATGCACCGCATGCCGAACAGGCCAAGAAGCTGCTGGAATGGATGACCACCGCAGAAGCGCAGAGCATCTTCGCCGGTGTTAACCAGGAGTACCCGGCCAACCCGGCGGTGAAACCGTCTGCCGAGGTGGCTTCCTGGGGCACTTTCAAGGCCGATACCGTGGCCACCGAAGTGGCTGGCAAGCGCCAGGCCGAAGCGACCATGCTGATGGATCGTGCTGGCTGGCAGTAAGCGCGTAACGATCATCGACGAGCACAGCGCTGCCGTTATACTGCGACGCCCCGCCTAGCCGGGGCGTCGTCATTTCCGTAGTCGAGGAATCCGCGTGCCGCATCCCGTCCAGCGTCGCTGGTACCCCATCGTCCTTGCCGTCGCCGTTCTGGTGCTGATGCCGTTGTCGGTATTGCTGCTGAGCTGGCATGAGGTGGATCAGCAGATCTGGGCGCACCTGTGGCAGACACAGATGGCGCGGCTGATTGGCAACACGCTGACGCTGGTGATTGGCGTCGGTGTGGGCGTGACACTGCTGGGCGTCAGCCTGGCCTGGCTCACCAGCCTTTGCGAGTTCCCGGGTCGGCGCTGGCTGGACTGGGCGCTGATGCTGCCCTTCGCCATTCCCGCCTATGTCCTGGCCTTCGTCTTCGTCGGCTTGCTGGATTTCGCCGGCCCGGTGCAGACGCTGCTGCGCGAATGGTTCGGCAGCGGCTTGCGCTTGCCGCGGGTGCGCTCCACCGGTGGTGTGATCATCGTGCTGGTGCTGGTTTTCTACCCCTACGTCTACTTGCTCGCCCGTGGCGCCTTCCTGGCTCAGGGCAAGGGCTTGATGGAGGCGGCCCGGGTGCTCGGGCAGAGCCCCTGGCAGGCGTTCTGGCGGGTGGCGCTGCCGATGGCGCGGCCGGCCATTGGCGCCGGTCTAGCCCTGGCGATCATGGAAACCCTGGCCGATTTCGGTGCGGTGTCGGTGTTCAACTTCGACACCTTCACCACGGCGATCTACAAGACCTGGTACAGCTTCTACAGCCTGACCAGTGCCACCCAGCTGGCCAGCCTGCTGCTGCTGGCGGTGGCGCTGGTGCTCTATGGCGAGCGCCGTGCGCGTGGTGCCGCACGGCCTGCCAACGAGCGGCCACGCGGCAAGGCGCTGTACCACCTGCATGGCTGGAAGGCCTTTGCCGCCAGCGCCTGGTGCGGCCTAGTGTTCGCCTGCGCCTTCGTCATCCCGCTGCTGCAACTGCTGGCCTGGTTCTGGCAACGCGGTCGCTTCGACCTTGATGAGCGCTACGCCGGGCTGATTCTGCATACCCTTTATCTGGGCGGCATGGCGGCGCTGATCACCGTCAGTGTGGCCATGCTGCTGGCTTTCGCCCGGCGTCAGGCGCCGAATCGCGGCGTGCGTTTCGGTGTGGCGTTGGGCAACCTCGGTTATGCCCTGCCGGGGTCGGTGCTGGCGGTGGCGATCATGTTGGCCTTCAGTTTCCTTGATCGTGAACTGGTGATTCCGCTATCCACGGCACTGGGTGGAGCCGGCAAGCCGCTGCTGATGGGTAGCCTCACGGCGCTGCTGGTGGCCTATCTGATCCGCTTCATGGCCGTGGCATTCGGGCCGCTGGAAACCAGCCTGGCGCGGATTCGTCCGTCGCTGCCGGAGGCGTCGCGCAGCCTCGGTGTTGGCAGCTTCGGGCTGTTCTTCAAGGTCTATCTGCCGCTGCTGCTGCCAGGCACCCTGTCGGCCGCGCTGCTGGTATTCGTCGACGTGCTCAAGGAAATGCCGGCTACCCTGCTGATGCGCCCGTTCGGCTGGGACACGCTGTCGGTACGGGTATTTGAAATGACCAGCGAAGGCGAATGGGCACGCGCCTCGCTGCCGGCGCTGACCCTGGTGCTGGTCGGCCTGTTGCCGGTGATCCTGCTGATCCGCCGTTCGGCCCGCGGTTTCGGTTGATCAAGACAACGATGTAGGGCGGGTGCAACCCGCCAGTGTCGGGGCATGGCGGGTTGCACCCGCCCTACGACCTGAAGCCAGGATGACCCCCCGGACGCATGCGGCTACAATGCGCGCCATTCGCGAGCCGGGGTAACCCGGCGGACGTGCCGAGAAGCGTAGGCGACGACTGCATGGATGCAGGAGGTAGAGCGAAGCAGGATGCTCGAGCCGAGGCCGCCAGTGCAAGGCGCAGGCAGGTGAAAAACGGCCGGGGTCGCGCCCGACTGTGCTCATACACATGAGCATTTTGAGCCTGGCTGCAACGCAGCAATGGCAACGCAGCTAGCTTCTCGGGGGTCTGAATCGCTTCGCCAAGCCCGGAAGGAGATTTACCCATGGGACAGCGCACCCCCCTCTATGACCTGCACCTGGCACTGGGGGCCAAGATGGTGGATTTCGGCGGCTGGGACATGCCGCTGCACTACGGTTCGCAAGTGGAGGAGCATCATCAGGTGCGCCGCGAGTGCGGCGTGTTCGATGTCTCGCACATGTGTGTGGTGGACGTCAGCGGTGAGCAGGCGCAGGCCTACCTGCAGCACCTGCTGGCCAATGACGTGGCGCGCCTGCAGACGCCCGGCAAGGCGCTGTACAGCGCCATGCTCAACGAGCAGGGCGGGGTGGTCGATGACCTGATCGTCTACCTCACCGAAGGCGGCTACCGTCTGGTGCTCAACGCTGGTACCCGTGACAAGGACCTGGCATGGATGCATGCGCAAGCGGGTGACTTCGACGTGCAACTGCGCGAGCGTCGCGATCTGGCCATGCTCGCCATTCAGGGGTCGAAGGCGCGCGCACGGGTTTGCGAGCTGCTGAGCCAGGCCCGTGCCGCACTGATTCACGAGCTCAAGCCGTTCCAGGGTCTGCCCGAGGGTGATTGGTTCATCGCCCGAACCGGTTATACCGGTGAGGATGGTCTGGAAATCGTGCTGCCGGCGGCAGAGGTGGTGTCTTTCTTCAACGATCTGGTCGGTGCCGGTATTTCGCCGATTGGCCTGGGCGCGCGTGACACCCTGCGCCTGGAGGCGGGCATGAACCTGTATGGCCAGGACATGGACGAGCAGGTCAGCCCGCTGGCTGCCAACATGGCCTGGACCATCGCCTGGGAACCAGCCGAGCGCGACTTCATTGGTCGTCCAGTGCTGGAAGCGCAGCGCGCCGCCGGCTGCTCGAGCAAGCTGGTTGGCCTGGTGCTGGAGGAGCGTGGCGTGCTGCGCGCGCACCAGGTGGTGCGCGTCGAAGGTATCGGTGACGGTGAGATCACCAGCGGCAGCTTCTCGCCTACGCTGAACAAATCCATCGCGCTGGCACGGGTGCCGGCAGCCACCGGGGATCGTGCCGAGGTGGAGATCCGCGGCAAGTGGTACCCGGTGCGTGTGGTCAGGCCGGGCTTCGTGCGCAACGGTAAAACCCTTATCTGAATCATCAGGTCGCGGTGCTGGCTTCCCCTGGCGCCGCGGCCTGCTAAATTGTCCTGACGGCCCACTTGCCGTCATCGCTTACGAGGAAAGACACATGAGCAATATCCCCGCCGATCTGCGTTATGCCGCCAGCCACGAGTGGGCGCGCCTGGAGGCTGACGGCAGTGTGACCGTGGGCATCTCCGACCACGCCCAGGAAGCCCTTGGTGACGTGGTGTTCATCGAGCTGCCGGAAGTTGGCAAGCAGCTGAACGCTGGCCAGGAAGCTGGCGTGGTGGAGTCGGTCAAGGCTGCTTCCGACATCTACGCACCGGTTGGCGGCGAAGTGATCGCCATCAACGAGGCACTGGCCGACAGCCCGGAAAGCGTTAACAGCGATCCGTACGGCAGCTGGTTCTTCAAGCTCAAGCCAAGCGACACCAGCGAGCTGGACAAGCTGCTGGACGCTGCCGCCTATCAGGCTGCTGCTGACGCCGACGCCTGATTCATCAGGCCTCGATCCAGAAACCCGCTGCGGCGGGTTTCTGCGTTTCTGGGCTCTGCTAATGAATTCGCGTCCAGGGCGTCAGTGATAGCCCGTATGTAACCCTGGGAGTAATACCCCCTGTAGGAGGCGCTTTAGCGGCGAGTTCTTTTCGCGGCTAAAGCCCCTCCCACGATTTGTGCTGTGCATGCATCGGTTGATGCAGGTAGGCGCGTTCTTGTAAGGCCCGTTCAACTCCCTCTTTAACCGCTGGTCGGTTGGGCTAACATTTGTTCGAAATACAATATATATAAATACATATTGTATTAAGTGAGGGTGTTCCATGACTGAGCCCATCGATATCCAGCAGCTGCGTGCCAATGCCGACGCCGCCGGGCAACTGCTCAAGGCGTTGGCCAATCCTGATCGCCTGTTACTGCTCTGCCAGCTGTCGCAAGGCGAGCGCAACGTCAGCGAGCTGGAGGCGCTGCTCGGTATCCAGCAGCCGACGCTGTCCCAGCAACTGGCGGTGTTGCGCCGCGAGGGGTTGGTGAAGATTCGTCGTGACGGCAAGCAGATCTTCTATCGCATCAGCAGCCCGGCGGCGCTGGCGGTGATCGAGACGCTCTACCGCCTGTTCTGCGAGAGCCGGCAATGAACATCGACTGGGCCAGCTTCACACCCTGGAGCGCCCTGGCTGGGGGGGCGCTGATTGGTCTGGCGGCTGCCATATTCGCCTTGGCCAATGGCCGGGTAGCGGGTATCAGCGGCCTGCTCGGCAGCCTGCTGCAGCGTCAGGGCGAAGGGCGCGGCGAAAAAGCAGCGTTCCTTGTTGGCCTGCTCCTGGCGCCCCTGCTCTGGGGATTGTTCGCGGCATTACCGTCGATTCATTTCGAGACGAGCAGTCTCGGCTTGATCGTCGCCGGCTTGCTGGTCGGTATCGGCACCCGTTATGGCTCGGGCTGCACCAGCGGCCACGGTGTCTGCGGTATCTCCCGCCTGTCGCCGCGCTCGATGCTGGCAACCCTGTGCTTCATGGCCACGGGTTTCGTCACGGTTTTTGTCCTGCGTCATCTGCTGGGAGCTTGAACATGGCCAGACTCAGTGCATTCGTCTGCGGCCTGCTGTTTGGTCTGGGCCTGCTGCTGGCGGGCATGGCCGACCCGGCCAAGGTGCTGGCTTTTCTCGATCTGGCCGGCAATTGGGATCCCTCGCTGGCGCTGGTGATGGCCGGGGCCATAGGCGTAGCAGCGTTACCGTTGAATCTGGCGCAACGGCGCACCAAGGCACTGCTCGGCGGCGCCATGCAGTTGCCGACGCGTCGTGACCTCGATGCTCGCCTGATTGGCGGCAGCCTGCTGTTCGGGGTCGGTTGGGGTATCGCTGGCATCTGTCCGGGGCCGGCTGTTGCCATCCTGCTGACCGGGCACTGGCAGGCCCTGCTGTTCGTCGCGGCGATGCTCGCCGGCATGCTGATCTTTACTGCGCTGGAAGGCTGGCGCGGACGTTGACCTGGAGAACCTCGATGAAAGCCAATGTTGGAACGCTCGACCGCAGTCTGCGCATCGCCGCAGGTCTGATTCTTATCGCGCTGAGTCTTGCCGGTGTCATCGGTCTGTGGGGTTGGATCGGTGTGGTGCCACTGGCGACCGGCATCTTGCGTTTCTGCCCGGCGTATCCATTGCTGGGTATCAACACCTGCAAAATAAAATGAAACATATCCACTGAGGCGAGATGCGCATGCGGCTTGATGCAGATCAAGTCGCCCCGGGTGTGCGCTGGGCATGGTCGAGACATAACCAGAACAGCCAATATCTGAGGAGATACACGCATGCGCACTCTGACCCTGCTGGCCGGGTTGTGCCTGGGCGCCAGCGCCTGGGCCAATCTACCGGCCAACGAACCCGTCGAGCCGATCGCACCGGCCGAGATCACTGATCCGGCCAAGGTGGAGCTGGGCAAGCAGCTGTTCTTCGACCCGCGCCTGTCGCGCTCGGGGTTTATTTCCTGCAACTCCTGCCACAACCTGTCGATGGGCGGCAGCGACAACCTGCCGAGCTCCATCGGCCATAACTGGCAGCAAGGGCCGATCAATTCGCCGACCGTGCTCAATTCCAGTCTCAACCTCGCGCAGTTCTGGGATGGCCGCGCCGCCGACCTCAAGGAACAGGCCGCCGGCCCTATCGCCAACCCGATGGAAATGGCCTTTACCCACATTCTCGCCGTCGACGTGCTGCGCTCGATCCCGCAATACCGCGAGTCGTTCAAGGCCGTGTACAAAACCGACGAGATCACCCTGGACGAAGTGACCGATGCTATCGCCGAGTTCGAGAAGACCCTGGTCACGCCCAACTCGCGCTTCGACCTGTGGCTCAAGGGGGATGCTGAGGCCATCACCAAAACCGAGCTGGAAGGTTACGAGCTGTTCAAGTCCATCGGCTGCGTGGCTTGCCACAACGGCCCGGCGCTGGGCGGCAACTCGTTCCAGAAGATGGGGCTGGTCGAACCCTATGAAACCAGCAATCCGGCCGAGGGGGTGGCTGGCCTGACCGGCAAGGATGCCGACCGCTTCAAGTTCAAGGTGCCGACCCTGCGCAACGTCGAACTGACCTATCCCTACTTCCACGACGGTGCCTATTGGAAGCTGGAAGAGTCGGTAGACATCATGGCTCGCTTGCAGTTGGGTCGTAAGCTGAGCGAGGAGGAGATCGGCAAGATCACCGCCTTTCTAAAGACCCTGACCGGCGAGCAGCCGAGCTTCGCCTTGCCGATCCTTCCGCCGTCGCACAACGATACGCCGCGGCCGCAGCCGTTCGAGTGAGTTGGCGCTAACGGAAACGCCCGGCATGTGCCGGGCGTTCATGGATCTAGGGTGGGTAAAACCCGCCAGCAGCGGTGCGGGCTGCACACGCCCTACATGGTTCAGCGCCCTTGCGGCGCCGGCTGCTGCTGGGTGATGCAGTGGATATTGCCGCCACCGAGCAGAATCTCGCGGCCCGGCACCATCACCACGCGATGCTCGGGGAAGATGCGCTGGAGAATGGCGCGGGCCTCTTCGTCCTTCGGGTCATCGAAGCTCGGCGCGACGATGCCGCCGTTGACGATCAGGAAGTTGACGTAGGAGCCGGCCAGGCGAACCTCCGGACTACGCTCCTGGCTGCCGTCGACGATGTCGACGCCCGCGCATTCTTCGGCGCTGGCATGGATCGGGCCGGGGATCGGCATCTTGTGCACGGTCAGCTGACGGCCCTTGGCGTCGCGCGCGTTTTCCAGCACGCGCATGGCGGCCTGGCAGCGCGGATAGTTGGGGTCGTTCGCATCGTCGGTCCAGGCCAGCAGCACCTCACCTGGGCGCACGTAGCAGCAGAAGTTGTCGACGTGGCCGTCGGTCTCATCGTTGTACAGGCCGTCGGGTAGCCAGATCACCGTGTCGATGGAGAGGTGGTCGCGCAGCACATTCTCGATCTCTTCGCGCGACAGGTGCGGGTTGCGGTTCTTGTTCAGCAGGCACTCCTCGGTGGTGATCAGGGTGCCTTCACCATCGACATGGATCGAGCCACCCTCGAGCACGAAACCCTCGGTGCGATAGCGCTTGCAGCCTTCGATCTCGAGAATCTTGCGCGCCACCTGGTCGTCACGCAGCCACGGCCAGTACAGGCCGCCATCGAAGCCGCCCCAGGCATTGAAGGCCCAGTCCACGCCGCGCACTTCGCCGCTGGCGTTGGTGACGAAGGTCGGCCCGGTATCGCGCACCCAGGCATCATCGGTGGTGATTTCCACCAGGCGGATGTTGGCGTCATCCAGGCGCGCACGGGCGTTCTCGTACTGCGCTGCGGATACGCACACGGTCACCGGCTCGAACTCGGCGATGGCCTTGGCCACGGCGGTGAAGGCCGCCTGCGCCGGCTTGCCGCCGTTGCGCCAGTTGTCCGGGCGTTCGGGCCAGACCATCCAGGTCTGGCTGTGGGTTTCCCATTCCGCCGGCATGCGGAAACCATCGGCGCGTGGCGTGGTGTTCAGCGTGGTCATATTTCACCTGTAGCCCGGATGCAATCCGGGGAGTCGTGAGAAAAAGCCCCGGATTGCATCCGGGCTGCGTTCATTCGGATAGGGTTTCACCATCGAGTGTGGAAAGCGGCCAGTATAGGTTCGGCCGGCGGTCGCGGAACACACCCCAGGCCGTGCGCACCTTCTCCAGCTCGGTCAGATCGAAGCTGTGCACCAGCACGCCTTCCTCGGTCTGGTTCAGCTCCTCGACCTTCTCGCCGAACTGGTTGGCGATGAACGAGCTGCCGTAGAAGGTGATCTCGTAGCCGTCCTGTTCTTCGCGGCCGATGCGGTTGCTGGCCACCAGCGGCATCAGGTTGGCGCCGGCATGGCCCTGCTGCACACGCTGCCAGTGATCGCGCGAGCTGATGTTGGCATCATGCGGCTCGCTGCCGATGGCGGTGGGGTAGAAGAGGATTTCCGCGCCCATCAGCGCCATGCTACGCGCGCATTCCGGGAACCATTGGTCCCAGCAGATGCCGACACCGATGCGGGCATAAGCGGTATCCCAGACCTTGAAGCCGGTATCGCCGGGGTTGAAGTAATACTTCTCGTGGTAGCCGGGGCCGTCCGGGATATGGCTTTTACGATAAATACCGAGATTGCTGCCGTCGGCATCGATGATGGCGATGCTGTTGAAGCGCGCGCGGCCGGCGCGCTCGAAGAAGCTGATCGGCAGCACCACCTGCAGCTCGGCAGCGACCTTCTGGAAGTGCTGGATGGCCGGATTTTCCGCCACCGTGGTGGCCAGCTGGGTGTAGTCGGCGTTCGGTTTCTGGCAGAAGTAGGGCGCCTCGAACAGCTCCTGGATCAGGATGATCTGGGCGCCCTGGGCTGCCGCCTGGCGTACCAGCCTCTCGGCGTTGGCGATGTTCGCGGGAATATCCCAGGAGCAGGCCATCTGGGTCGCAGCGACGGTAACGATACGGGACATGAAGCACCTCTTGGCTCGTTCGCAGGCCGCTTCGGCGGCCCATCCAGAGTGCCGTGGCTGAACATCGACCAGGGCGGGATATCCGATTTATATCCGATAAATATCGGTATTAGAAGATGCATTTGGTCGTCAGGGCGAAATAAGTGCGATTTTTATCGAATTTATATTGGTTCGGGCCGTAGGTGGCGGGGGCTTGGTTGGGCAACACGATGGTCGCGGCGTCAGATGCCATCGGTGCGCACGGCGCACCCTACGGTGGATTACGTCAGCGGTGCAGGCCTTTTCGGCAGCGCGGCCGGCAGGTACAGGCCGAGGTAGGCATCGAATACGCGCATGCCTTCTTCGGCCAGGCGCGGGGTGATGTGGCCGTGCAACTGCACGGAACGCGCATAAACACGATCACCCAGCGACATCGCCAGGTTGAAAACGTCGATATCCGTCGGCAATTGCGGCAGGGGGAAGTGACGGTCGAACAGTGCATGCATCAATCGGCCCAATTCCAGGTCGTGCTGCTGATCGGCCTGGGTCACTTCGGCCAGGCCGTGCTGTGCCAGGATCAGTTGGCGCGCTGCAGCATCCTCGGCATAAATGGCCAGCATGCGCTGCTCGATCAGGCGCGAGAGGTCGTGCCAGCTACGCAGGGCAGTGTGATCGATCGGCTGCTGCAGGCTGGCGCGAAAGGCTGCATGCACGTCGGCGGTCAGCCCTTCGAGCAGGGCCGGTACGCTGGCGAAGAAATGGTAGATCGACGAGGGCGGGATGCCGGCGCGTTCAGCCACCGTGTAGATCGACAGGGTGGCCATGCCTTGCTCGGCCAACAGCTCGCGAGCTGCCGTGAGGATCTGGGCGATCCTCGCCTGGCTGCTGGCGCGGGGTTTGCGCGGGCTGGCAGTGCGCGACATGAACAAGCTCCTCGGTTGTGAGGCGCTATTGGACGTCAGGCGCGGTCACTTGGGCAAGCAGGCTGAGCCGCCCGGCACGCTTGAGCGGGTGTGGGCGGCTTCTGCGCTTACACGGTATGCAGGTACCAGTTGTATTCGAGGTCGGAGATGGTGGTCTCGAACTCCTGCAGCTCGGCTTCCTTGCAGGCGACGAAGATGTCGATGTACTTCGAGCCGATGTACTTGTTCATCACCTCGCTGTCGTCCAGCTCGCGCAGGGCATCGCGCAGGTTGTTCGGCAGGCTGGGTTCGAGCTGCTCGTAGGAGTTGCCTTCGATCGGCTCGCCCGGTTCGATCTGGTTGGTCAGGCCGTGGTGGATGCCGGCGAGGATCGACGCCAGCATCAGGTAGGGATTGGCGTCGGCGCCGGCCACCCGGTGTTCGATGCGCACGGCGTCGGCGCTACCGGTGGGCACGCGCACGGCCACGGTGCGGTTGTCCAGCGCCCAGCTCGGCGCGTTGGGCACGTAGAACTGCGCGCCGAAGCGGCGGTAGGAGTTCACGTTGGGGCAGAGGAAGGCCATCGACGCGGCCATGGTATCGAGGATGCCGCCCACGGCATGGCGCAGCGAGCTGTTCTGCAGCGGATCGTCGGCGGCGAAGATGTTCTTGCCGGTTTTCTTGTCCAGCAGCGAGATGTGCACGTGCAGACCGTTGCCCGCCTGGCCCGGGTAGGGCTTGGCCATGAAGGTGGAATCCATCTCATGGTCGTAGGCGATGTTCTTGATCAGACGCTTGAGTAGCAGCGCATAGTCGCAGGCCTTGATGGCGTCTTCGACGTGATGCAGGTTGACCTCGAACTGTGCCGGGGCGCTTTCCTTGACGATGGCATCGGCCGGGATGCCCTGTTCCTTGGCGGCTTCGAGCATGTCCTGCAGGCAGTCGACGTACTCGTCGAGGTCGTCGATCAGATAGACCTGGGTGGAATGCGGGCGCTTGCCGGAGATCGGCGAGCGCGGCGGCTGCGGGCGGCCGTTCACGTTCTCCTGGTCGATCAGGTAGAACTCCAGTTCGAAGGCTGCGCAGATACGCAGGCCCAGTTCGTCGAACTTCTGCACCACCTGGCGCAATACCTCGCGCGGGTCGGCGAAGAAAGGCGTGCCGTCCAGCTCGTGCATGGTCATCAACAGTTGCGCGGTCGGGCGCTTCTGCCAGGGTTCGTTGCACAGGGTATTGGGGATGGGGAAGCAGATACGGTCGGCGTCGCCGATGTCCAGGCCGAGGCCGGTGCTTTCGACGGTGGAGCCGTTGATGTCCAGGGCAAAGAGCGAGGCCGGCAGGTTGATGCCTTTCTCGTACACCTTGTGCAGGGCATTGCGGTCGATGCGCTTGCCGCGCACCACACCATTCATATCTGCAATAAGAAGGTCGACGAACTGGACCTCGGGATGTTCCTTGAGGAACGCGTTCGCTTCATTGAGCTGAACGGCACGCGGGGGTACCGACATGATGCAACACCTTTTTGTTAAATATATCAATCATGCAACTGCATGGGTGTGAGTCAATCCGAAACGCTCTTTACTGTCAAGCTGGCCCCGTCGTGCTCTACGTTGGAGCGTCATGGCCGTTTTTGGGGCATTTCAGAGCCTTTCAGTACGCCTCAGAGGCTGAGCAGCCGGACTGCTCAGTGGGGTGTGTTCAATTTTTTACAGGGCTATTGTGTAAAAAAATGAACAAAGCTAAGCTCGGCTCAAACCCACTAACAGCAATAATACGGGTGCCTCATGTTTTGCCTGCCGACCACCGGCGTCAGCGTTTGTACCAGTGTCACGGGTTTTGCCAATCCCTTGCGCTGCCTCGAAATGAGTGTGCGCAAGCGGCGAGCTACCTGTAGCAGTGCGCCTCGCCAGGGTGTGACGCAGCAGTCTCGCCTTTTCGCCCTTGCAGCGCCGCTCGGCCTGCCTGATCGGGCTTTCCCTTCGTTCGATAACCTGCACGAAAGCGCACACGACGCCATGGCGCGTCCCTGTCGGCCGCTTGTGCGGGCCAGTGCGACGCCTGCTGCATCTGCCGAAGCTGCCGAATGCCCGCCATTGCACGTGCCAGAGGCATTGCTGCAACTGCCGAAGAGGACGCAGTTTTCTTTGCCTGGTATGCAAACTCGGGTGTCGGAGGTGCTCTGCTCCTAGTAGCATCCACCTGAATATCTCGTCTTCTTCCAGGCCTTTGGTGAGGCTTGCAGGGGGAAGGCGGGGCAACGCTGAACCCGCTATACGTCTAGCAGGCCGTTGAAAAACGTAGGCGAGGCAGGCAAGGCAAGGCAAAAACGGCCGAAAAAGCGCAGTTTACGCGTTGTAAATGAGCATTTTGAGGCCGTTTTTAACGCAGCATTGCCAACGCAGATAGTTTTTCAACAGCCTGCTAGCAGGTTCTACAACCCTGAGGTCTCTATGAGTACCAAGCTAGACCAGCTCACGAGCTGGCTGAAAGAACGCAAAATCACCGAAGTCGAATGCCTGATCAGCGACCTGAC
The DNA here is from genome assembly GCF_029845265.1 of Ectopseudomonas oleovorans. Classification (NCBI taxonomy): domain Bacteria; kingdom Pseudomonadati; phylum Pseudomonadota; class Gammaproteobacteria; order Pseudomonadales; family Pseudomonadaceae; genus Ectopseudomonas; species Ectopseudomonas oleovorans. The sequence goes on along the minus strand of NZ_JAOCLK010000015.1, from coordinate 20,135 downwards.
CGGCATTGCCCGCGGCAAGATCTCGCCGACCAACAAGTTTCTCGACGAGAAGGGCATGCGCCTCCCCGAGAGCGTGCTGCTGCAGACCGTGACCGGCGACTACGTCGAGGACGATATCTATTACGACCTGCTGGACGAGGCGGACATCGACATGTTCTGCCGTCCGGACCCCAACGCTGTCTTCGTCGTGCCCTGGGCCATCGAGCCCACCGCCATGGTGATCCACGATACGTTCGACAAGCAGGGCAACCCCATCGAGCTGTCGCCGCGCAACATCCTCAAGAAGGTGTTGCAGATGTATGCCGACAAGGGTTGGAAGCCCATCGTCGCGCCGGAGATGGAGTTCTACCTGACCAAGCGCAACAGCGACCCGGACTTCCCGCTGGTGGCGCCTGTTGGCCGCTCCGGCCGTCCGGAAACCGGCCGTCAGAGCTTCTCCATCGATGCGGCCAACGAGTTCGACCCGCTGTTCGAAGACATGTACGACTGGTGCGAACTGCAAGGCCTGGATCTGGACACCCTGATCCACGAAGAAGGTCCGGCGCAGATGGAAATCAACTTCCGTCACGGCGACGCGTTGCACCTGGCTGACCAGATTCTGGTGTTCAAGCGCACCATGCGTGAGGCCGCGCTCAAACATGACGTGGCGGCCACCTTCATGGCCAAGCCGATCACCGACGAGCCTGGCAGCGCCATGCACATTCACCAGAGCGTGGTCGACATCAAAACCGGCAAGAACATCTTCTCCAACGAAGACGGCACCATGAGCGAGCTGTTCATGCATCACATCGGGGGGCTGCAGAAGTACATCCCCGAGCTGCTGCCACTGTTCGCGCCGAACGTTAACTCGTTCCGCCGCTTCCTGCCCGATACCTCGGCGCCGGTGAACGTGGAGTGGGGCGAGGAGAACCGCACCGTCGGCCTGCGCGTGCCTGAGGCGACTCCGCAGAACCGTCGTGTGGAAAACCGCCTGGCCGGCGCTGACGCCAACCCGTACCTGGTGCTGGCAGCTACTCTGCTGTGCGGCTACATGGGTATGGTCGGCGGGGTGAGGCCCGGTGCACCGGTCAAGGGCCGTGGTTACGAGCGTCGCAACCTGCGCCTGCCGGTGACCATCGAGAGCGCTCTGGAGCGGATGGAAGCCTGCAAGGACGCCGAGAAATTCCTCGGCGAGAAGTTCATCCGTGGCTATGTCGCGGTCAAGCGTGCCGAGCACGAGAACTTCAAGCGCGTGATCAGCTCCTGGGAACGCGAGTTCCTGCTGCTGTCGGTTTAGCAGGGTAGGGTGGGCTTCAGCCCACCATTGCATGCCGACTCGGTGGGCTGAAGCGGATCGCCGCCCGGCCCGCTCTACAAGTCCGTGGCCGGCAGCGTTCACAGAAGAAGGTGTGGTAATGAACCAGCAAGCGAACAACCCCAAGACTGCGCAGTGGCAGGCGCTGAGCCAGGCCCACCACCTGGCGCCGTTCAGTGATTACAAGCAGCTGGCCGAGAAGGGCCCGCGCATCATCACCGAGGCCAAGGGCGTGCATCTGTGGGACAGCGAGGGCAACAAAATCCTCGATGGCATGGCCGGCTTGTGGTGCGTGGCCATCGGCTATGGTCGCGAGGAGCTGGTCGCAGCCGCCGCTACGCAGATGCGTCAACTGCCGTTCTACAACACCTTCTTCCAGACCGCGCACCCGCCGGTGCTTGAGTTGGCCCGCGCCATTTCCCAGCTGGCGCCGGCCGGCATGAACCATGTGTTCTTCACCGGTTCGGGTTCGGAAGGCAATGACACCATGCTGCGTCTGGTGCGCCACTACTGGGCATGCAAAGGCCAGCCGAACAAGAAAATCATCATCGGCCGCGACAACGGCTACCACGGCTCCACCGTGGCCGGGGCTAGCCTCGGCGGCATGAAGTTCATGCACGAGCAGGGCGACCTGCCGATTCCGGGCATCGCCCATATTCCGCAGCCGTACTGGTTCGGCGAGGGTGGCGAGCAGTCGCCGGAAGAGTTCGGCATCTGGGCTGCCGACCAGTTGGAGAAGAAGATTCTCGAACTGGGCGAAGAAAATGTTGCAGCGTTTATCGCCGAGCCGATCCAGGGCGCCGGTGGCGTGATCATCCCGCCGGAAACCTACTGGCCGCGGATCAAGGAAATCCTCGGCAAATACGACATCCTGTTCGTTGCCGACGAGGTGATCTGCGGTTTCGGCCGTACCGGCGAGTGGTTCGGCAGCCAGTACTACGACCTCAAGCCTGATCTGATGACCATCGCCAAGGGCCTGACCTCGGGTTACGTGCCGATGGGCGGGCTGATTGTCAGCGACAAGGTGTTCGAAGTGATCGAGGCGCATGGCGACTTCAACCACGGCTTCACCTATTCCGGCCACCCGGTGGCCGCTGCGGTGGGCCTGGAGAACCTGCGCATTCTCAGGGAAGAAGGCATCGTCGAGCGGGTTAAAGCGGAAACGGCACCGTATTTGCAACGTCGTCTGCGTGAGCTGGCGGATCACCCGTTGGTGGGCGAAGTACGCGGCGTCGGTATGCTCGGCGCCATCGAGTTGGTGCAGGACAAGGCGACGCGCACGCGTTATCCGGGTGACAAGGCGGTAGGCATGATCTGCCGCGGCCACTGCTTTAATAACGGTCTGATCATGCGCGCCGTGGGCGACACCATGATCATTGCGCCGCCTCTGGTGATCAGCCAGGCGGAAGTGGATGAGCTGGTAGATAAAGCACGCAAGTGCCTGGATCTGACCCTGCGTGACCTGTCGGTCTGAAAGCCTGCAGTCACGGAAAGTTGTCAGCGGTGCCATGACCTTGCCAGACTGCGCCAGAATGCGTGAGCCGTCCTGATTGGAACGGTTTGCGCGACCTCTGGACTACCGACACAACAACAGGAGCTGTACGCATGAAAACATTCGGCAAGACCCTTCTCGCGTTGTCCCTGACCGCAGCCGTGGCAGGCGCTGCTCAGGCTGACAGCAAGGTGCTGCATGTCTACAACTGGAGCGATTACATCGCCGAAGACACCCTGGCCAATTTCGAGAAGGAAACCGGCATCAAGGTCGTCTACGACGTCTTCGACAGCAACGAAGTGCTGGAAGCCAAGTTGCTCGCCGGCAGCTCCGGTTACGATGTCGTCGTGCCCTCCAACCCCTTCCTGGCCAAGCAGATCAAGGCCGGCGTGTTCCAGAAACTGGACAAGTCCAAGCTGCCGAACTGGTCGAACCTGGACAAGGATCTGCTCAAGGCGCTGGACCCGAGCGACCCGGGCAACCAGTACTCGATCCCCTACATGTGGGGCACCATCGGCATCGGCTACAACGTCGAGAAGGTCAAGGCCGTGCTCGGCGAAGACGCGCCGGTCGACTCCTGGGATCTGGTGTTCAAGCCCGAGAACATGGAGAAGCTGAAGTCCTGCGGCGTTTCCTTCCTCGATTCGCCGACCGAGATCCTGCCGGCCGCCCTGCACTACCTGGGCTACGCTCCGGACAGCAGCAATACCGAAGAGCTGAAGAAAGCCGAGGAGCTGTTCCTCTCCATTCGTCCTTCGGTGGCCTATTTCCACAGCTCCAAGTACATCTCCGACCTGGCCAACGGCAACATCTGCGTCGCTATCGGCTACTCGGGTGATATCTACCAATCCAAGGCGCGTGCCGAGGAAGCGAAGAACGGCGTGGAAGTCGGCTACAACATTCCGAAAGAAGGCGCCGGCTCCTTCTTCGACATGCTGGCCGTGCCGGCTGATGCCAAGAACGTCGAGGCTGCACACGTGTTCCTCAACTACCTGATGGAGCCGGCGGTGATGGCCAGCATCACCAACTACGTGCAGTTCCCCAACGGCAACGCCGCGGCCACGCCGCTGGTGGATGAAGCCCTGCGTAACGACCCGGGTGTATACCCGACGCCGGAAGTGCTGAAGAAGATCTACACCTTCCCGGACCTGGCGCCGGCGGTGCAGCGCAACATGACCCGCAGCTGGACCAAGATCAAGTCCGGTCGCTGATCGCAGCAGCAGTACGACCTGGCGGGCACGCCCGCCAGGTTTCTCATGGACCCTTTACAGGGCCACGATGGCCATCGATGTGCGCGTGTTCAGGCCGAGAGCCTTGGATGATGCCGGTGCGGCTTGATCTGGCAGTCGCTGATTCCCAACGCGTTTTCCTATAAAGTGCCGCGCTTTTTTCAGCGGCGCACCAAAGCGAGGATGAAACTGTGCGAGTAACCCTGCCCAAGACTCTGATCGCCCTGGCAGCCGCTACCTTGAGTGGAGCCGCTCTGGCTCAGCAGACGGTGCACATCTACAACTGGAGCGACTATATCGGCGAAGAGACGCTGGCCGACTTCGAACAGGCCACTGGCATCAAGCCGGTCTACGACGTCTTCGACTCCAATGAAACGCTGGAAGGCAAGCTGCTCGCCGGTCGTACCGGTTATGACGTGGTGGTGCCGTCCAATCATTTTCTCGGCAAGCAGATCAAGGCCGGCGCGTTCCAGCCGCTGGACCGTACCAAGCTGCCGAACTGGAGCAACCTCGACCCAGCCCTCCTCAAGCAGCTCGAAGCCAACGATCCGGGCAACCAGTACGCCGTACCCTATCTGTGGGGTACCAACGGCATCGGTTACAACGTCGAGAAGGTCAAGGCGGCGCTGGGCGTCGACAAGATCGACTCGTGGGCAGTGTTGTTCGAACCGGAGAACATGAAGAAGCTCGCCAGCTGTGGCGTGTCCTTCATGGATTCGGCCGACGAGATGATTCCCTCGGTGCTCAACTACCTGGGTCTGGATCCGAACAGCCAGAGTGCCGATGACTACGCCAAGGCCGAAGCCAAGCTGATGGAAGTGCGTCCCTACGTGAGCTACTTCCACTCCTCGAAATACATCTCCGATCTGGCCAACGGCAACATCTGCGTGGCGTTCGGTTATTCGGGGGACGTTCTACAGGCGGCCGACCGCGCCGAGGAGGCCGGAAAGGGCATCGAAATCGCCTATGCGATTCCCAAGGAGGGCGCCAATCTGTGGTTCGACATGCTGGCCATTCCCAAGGATGCCCGCAATGTCGAGCAAGCCCATGCCTTCATCAACTACCTCCTCGATCCCAAGGTGATCGCCGGGGTCAGCGACTATGTCGGCTATGCCAACCCCAACATCAATGCAGGGGAGATCATGGATCAGGACATTCGTCAGGACGAATCGGTGTATCCACCGCAGGCCGTGCTGGACAAGTTGTACGTGATGGCCGAACTGCCGCCCAAGGCTCAGCGTCTGATGACTCGCACCTGGACCAAGGTCAAGTCGGGTCAGTAATCGTTCCTGCCCGGCCGCAGGGGTCGGGCACAATCTTCCGGGAGTTTTCCTAAATGGCTGTTGCCTCCAGCGCCTACAAAAAAGCCCTCGAGGGGGATCAGACACCGAAAGAGGTGCTGGTCAAGATCGATCGGGTGACCAAGAAGTTCGACGAGACCGTGGCCGTCGACGACGTCTCGTTGACCATCAACAAGGGCGAAATCTTTGCTCTGCTCGGTGGCTCCGGCTCCGGTAAATCCACGCTGCTGCGCATGCTTGCCGGCTTCGAGCGGCCCACCTCCGGGCGCATCATTCTCGATGGCGTCGATATCACCGACATGCCGCCCTACCAGCGGCCGATCAACATGATGTTCCAGTCCTACGCGCTGTTCCCGCACATGACCGTGGCGCAGAACATCGCCTTCGGCCTGCAGCAGGACAAGCTGCCCAAGGCCGAGATCGAAGAGCGCGTGGCCGAGATGCTCAAGCTGGTGCACATGACCCAGTACGCCAAGCGCAAGCCGCACCAGCTCTCGGGCGGTCAGCGTCAGCGTGTGGCCCTGGCCCGCTCCCTGGCCAAGCGTCCCAAGCTGTTGCTGCTCGACGAGCCAATGGGCGCGCTGGACAAGAAGCTGCGTTCGCAGATGCAGCTGGAGCTGGTAGAGATCATCGAGCGTGTCGGCGTGACCTGCGTGATGGTCACCCATGATCAGGAAGAGGCCATGACCATGGCCCAGCGCATCGCCATCATGCACCTGGGCTGGATCGCCCAGACCGGCAGCCCGGTGGACATCTACGAGACCCCGACCAGCCGCCTGGTGTGTGAATTCATCGGCAACGTCAACCTGTTCGACGGTCAGATCGTCAGCGACGAGGCCGACCACGCGATCATCGATTGTCCGCACCTGGACAAGCCGATCTACATTGGCCACGGCGTCAGCACCCGTGCCGAGGACAAGAAGGTCAGCTACGCCCTGCGCCCGGAAAAACTGCTGATGGCCACCGCCTTGCCGGCCGACCACGAGCACCCCGAGTACAACTGGAGCCGCGGCCACGTACACGACATCGCCTACCTCGGTGGCCACTCGGTGTACCACGTCAAGCTCACCTCCGGGCAGATCGTGCAGTGCTTCATCGCCAACGCCGAGCGCCGCGGCAAGCGCCCGACCTGGGACGATCCGGTGGTGGTGTACTGGGAAGACGACAGCGGCGTGGTACTGCAATCATGAAACCGAGCAAACTGGCGCGCTATCTGCCCAGTGGGCGGCATGCCGTGATCGGCATACCCTTCCTCTGGCTGTTCCTGTTCTTCCTGTTGCCCTTCGTCATCGTGCTGAAGATCAGCTTCGCCGAGGCCGATGTGGCGATTCCGCCCTACACGGAAATCTACCAGTGGGCGGACAACAAGCTGACGCTGCTGCTGAACTTCGGCAACTACATCTTCCTCAGCGAAGATGCCCTGTACCTGTCGGCCTATCTGGGCTCGCTGCAGATCGCCTTCTTCAGCACGCTGCTGTGTCTGGTGATCGGCTATCCGATGGCCTATGCCATCGCCCGCGCGCCGAAGGAACGCCAGACCGTTCTGCTGCTGCTGATCATGATGCCGACCTGGACCGCGATCCTGATCCGCGTCTATGCCTGGATGGGCATTCTCGGCAACAACGGCCTGCTCAACAGCCTGCTGATGGGTATCGGCCTGATCGACACGCCGCTGCAGATCCTCAACACCAACACCGCGGTATACATCGGTGTGGTTTATTCGTACCTGCCGTTTATGATCCTGCCGCTCTACGCCAACCTGGTGAAGCACGATCTCAGCCTGCTGGAAGCTGCCTCCGACCTGGGTTCGAGCAACTTCAACAACTTCTGGCGGATCACCGTGCCGCTGTCGAAGAACGGCATCATCGCCGGCTCCATGCTGGTGTTCATCCCGGTGGTGGGTGAGTTCGTCATCCCCGAACTGCTCGGCGGCCCGGAGACCCTGATGATCGGCAAGGTGCTGTGGCAGGAGTTCTTCAACAACCGCGACTGGCCGGTGGCGTCCGCCCTGGCGGTGGTGATGCTGGCGATCCTGATCGTGCCGATCATCCTGTTCAACCGTAACCAGGCGAAAGAGCTGGAGGGCCGGCCATGACTGAGCTAATCGCAATGAGCCCGTCATCCTGTTCAACCGGCTTTTTAACCAGAAGCGTGGCCAAAGAGCTGGAGGGCCGCCCATGAAGCGTTTCAGTTTCTCCAGCATCATGCTCTGGGCGGGGCTGGCATTCATCTACCTGCCCATGGTCATCCTGGTCATCTACTCGTTCAACGCCTCGCGGCTGGTAACGGTGTGGGGCGGCTGGTCGGTGAAGTGGTACGTCGGCCTGCTGGACAACACCCAGCTGATGAACTCGGTGATGCGCTCGCTGGAAATCGCCTGCTACACCGCCATCGCGGCGGTGGCGCTGGGCACCCTGGCGGCCTTCGTGCTGACTCGCATCACCCACTTCAAGGGACGCACGCTGTTCGGTGGCCTGGTTACCGCGCCGCTGGTGATGCCGGAAGTGATCACCGGTCTGTCTCTGCTGCTGCTGTTCGTGCTGATGGCGCAACTGATCGGCTGGCCGATGCAGCGCGGCATGACCACCATCTGGATCGCCCACACCACCTTCTGCTCGGCCTATGTGGCCGTGGTGGTGTCGTCGCGTCTGCGTGAGCTGGACATGTCCATCGAAGAGGCGGCCATGGATCTGGGCGCGCGGCCGTGGAAGGTGTTCTTCCTGATCACCGTGCCGATGATCGCGCCGTCGCTGGCAGCGGGCGCGATGATGTCCTTCGCCCTGTCGCTGGACGACCTGGTGCTGGCCAGCTTCGTCTCCGGTCCGGGTTCGACCACCCTGCCGATGGAGATCTTCTCCGCCGTGCGCCTGGGGGTCAAACCGGAGATCAACGCGGTGGCCAGCCTGATCCTGCTGGCGGTGTCGTTCGCCACCTTCCTGGCCTGGTTCTTCGCCCATCGCGCCGAGGAAAAACGCAAGAAGGCCATGCAGCAGGCCATGGACGAGACCGCCAATCCGTCCTGGCAGCAGGTCATCGACAGCCGTCGCAATCCTGGCAGCAACTGAGCTTCTGGCTGAAAGCAGAACGGGCCCCGCGGGGCCCGTTTTTCATGGTGTCACTGATCGGGGCAGTACCGCGATCTGTAGGAGCGGCTTCAGCCGCGAAGGTTGTGAGGCTCAGCCGCTATTTCACCAGCGCCTTCCACCCCTTGAGGCTGCTGACGATCTGCGTCTGAGTTGCCCGCAGTTGCCGTTGCTCGTCATCCAGATCTTGCTGTGCCAGGCCATACAGCTTGTTCAGCTCGCCATACAGGCGGTCAGTCTCCGGCACTTCCAGCACGCCGCGCGCCAGGCGCAGCCAGACCAGCAGGCGCTCCAGGCGTGGCATCTGCTCGGCCAGATCCTCTGGCTGCTGCTGATAGCGGCGCAGCTGCAGGGCCGTGCCTTCTTCGCCCAGCAGGGTTGGCAGCCAGTTACCCAGTGCCGCGTTGCCCTGGCGATCGCCACGGCTGTTGCGTGCTTGCGTCCAGCTGCGTTGCAGCAACCAGTGCGACAGCTTCAGCGACAGCAGGCCCCAACGGCAGCCATCCAGCTCAGCGGCGAACAGTGCCGGCGCATTACGGCGCATGCTGTCGTCGTGCTGCCCGGCTGCCAGACGCGGGCGCCAGTCGTCGAGCAGGGCGTCGAGGGCTTCGCGCAGTTCGCGTGAGCTGGCGCGCGGTGCGGCCTGGCCGAGGCTGGCAAGCAGGGCGCGCAGATCGATCAGTTGCTCCAGCCATTGCTGCAACAGACTCCAGTGGCCGTTCCAGCGATATTGCTCGGCCAGGCGCTGGCTGGCGCCGAGCAGATGCCAGGCGAGGGCGGCAAAGGCGTCGTCCAGGCTCATCTCGGCGTTCAGCTCGGGGGGCGGCAGGCTCAGGCTGTAACTGCCGGCATCGAACAGGCGATAGCCACGTTCGGCCTTGCTGATGTCGCAGGGCATCAGCGGCAGTTCGGCGGCCAGTTCGCAGGCCAGCTCCAGCAGCGCGGCGGGTTCGCCCTGGCGCAGTTCCAGCTCCAGTTCGCAGATCTCTTCTTCACCTTCGCCGGCGATTACCTTGCCCAGGTCCAGCGCGGCTTCGATGACCACCTTGGCCTTGCCGCGACCCCAGGCGATCTCGGCCTTCTCGCGGACGAAATCAGTGGTGAACAGCGGTTGCAGGGTTTTCTTGTCCAGCTCGGCCAGGCTGGCCGGCCAGCAACTGTCGTCGAGCTTTTTCAGGTCGAGCTTGGCCTTGCTCAGGTACCAGTCCCACTCGTTGCGCTCGGACAGGCCGGCAACGCTCTGCCCGCGACTTTTCAGCGTCTGAATGAACTGCTCGCCGTCGCGGCGCAGGCGCAGCGCGACCTTGGCATGGGCCAGGTCGCGGTCCGGGGTGTCGTAGTACTGATTGAACAGCTCGCTGCGTTGCCAGCCGCTCTTGTTGCGTTTCTTCAGCAGCGGGTGCTCGCGCAGGGCGGCCAGGGTGGCGCGACTGGCACGCAGTTTGATTTCGGTTTCTTTGACCATGATGGGGAGCTATGTAGCCTTATTATGAAAATGTGACAGACCGATGACGCGCGCTGGCGAATGACGAAGCCGATCCCTATACTTGCGACCTTCTCAAAACAGGGGCTTACCCTATGCCTATCAATCCCTTTGTCAGCCTGTTCGGCCGCTCACCCATCGGCCCCATGCAACAGCATATCGCCAAGGCCCATGAGTGCGCGGCGAACCTGGTGCCTTTCTTCGAGGCCGTAATGGTCGAAGACTGGGCCAAGGTAGAACAGGTACAACAGGAGATGTCCCGGCTGGAGCACGAGGCCGACAAGCTGAAGAAAAGCGTGCGCCTGCACCTGCCCAAGAGCCTGTTCCTGCCGGTGCCGCGTTCGGACCTGCTGGAGCTGCTCAGTGTACAGGACAAAGTCGCCAACCGTGCCAAGGACATCGCCGGCCTGATGCTCGGTCGGCAGATGGCCATTCCGCAGCCGCTGCAGCCGCTGATGCGTACCTACGTGCAGCGCAGTGTGGACGCCAGCGCCCAGGCGCTGAAGGCGATGAACGAATTGGACGAGCTGCTCGAGACCGGTTTCGCCGGCCGTGAAGCGGTGCTGGTGGAAACCCTGATCGAGGAGCTCGGGTCGATCGAAAACGACACCGATCGCCTGCAGATCGAGGTACGCCGCAACCTGTTCAAGCTGGAGAAGGACCTTCCCCCGGTCGATGTGATGTTCCTCTATCAGATCATCGACTGGATCGGCGACGTCGCCGACCGTGCCCAACGAGTGGGCAACCGACTGGAACAACTGCTGGCGCGCTAAGCGCCAGTGTCCTTTCTGGGATCTACGGAAACTAATTTATGTCTCTGATTGCGGACTACGGGCTGGTTCTGCTCGTTCTTGCCTGCCTTTTCGGTTTTTTCATGGCCTGGGGTGTTGGAGCCAACGATGTAGCCAATGCTATGGGTACATCCGTTGGCTCGCGTGCACTGACCATCAAGCAGGCGATCATCATCGCCATGGTCTTCGAATTCGCCGGCGCCTATCTGGCCGGTGGTGAGGTAACCGAAACCATCAAGAACGGCATCGTCGATGCCAACCTGATAAGCCCCAACCTCATGGTGCTGGGCATGATGTCGGCATTGCTGGCTGCCGGCACCTGGCTGCTGGTCGCCTCGACCCGCGGCTGGCCGGTTTCGACCACGCATACCATCGTCGGTGCGGTGATCGGTTTCGCCGCGGTCGGCGTGTCGATGGATGCGGTGCACTGGAGCGGCGTCGGCCCCATCGTCGCCAGCTGGGTGGTTACGCCGATGCTGGCCGGGATCATCTCTTTCTGCCTGTTCGTCAGCGTGCAGAAGCTGATCATCGATACCGACAATCCGTTCATGAACGCCAAGCGTTATGTGCCGCTGTACATGTTCATCACCGGTTTCATGATTTCGCTGATGACCATGACCAAGGGCCTCAAGCATGTCGGCCTGAAACTTTCCAGCACCGAAGGCTTCCTGCTCTCGATCGGCATCGGTGTGTTGGTCATGCTGATCGGTATCGCGCTGCTCAGCCGCATTCATGTCGACGCCGAAGCCGACAAGGCCTTCCACTTCTCCAGCGTGGAGAAGGTGTTCGCCATCCTGATGATCTTCACCGCCTGCTCCATGGCCTTCGCCCACGGCTCCAACGACGTGGCCAACGCCGTTGGGCCGCTGGCCGCCATCGTCGGCGTGATTCAGAGCGGTGGCGAGATGGCCGCTGGCGCTAAGTCGCTGGTGCCGGGCTGGATCCTGCTGCTCGGTGCGCTGGGTATCGTGGTCGGTCTGGCCACCTACGGCTACAAGGTGATCGCCACCATCGGCAAGGAAATCACCGAGCTGACCCCCAGCCGCGGCTTCGCCGCCGAACTGGCTGCCGCCACCACCGTGGTCAGTGCCTCGGGTCTCGGCCTGCCGGTATCAACCACCCACACCCTGGTCGGCGCCATTCTTGGGGTCGGCCTGGCGCGCGGCATCGGTGCGCTGAACCTGGGCATGATCGGCAAGATCTTCCTGTCCTGGATCATCACCCTGCCGGCTGGTGCGATCCTGTCGATCATCTTCTTCTTCATTCTGCGCTCGCTGTTCGGCGGGGTTTGATCCCGGCCTGACGGTTTCCCCTGAGGTTGGATGCTCCTATTATGGAGCTCCGACCCAGGAGAGCGCCGATGCCCTTGCCGTCCTTCCGAGAGCAGTTCGCCGCGCTGATCGCCGCGCCCTCGGTGAGCTGCACCCAGCCCAATTGGGACCAGAGCAACGCGCCGGTCATCGAGCTGCTCGCTGCCTGGCTCGGTGATCTGGGCTTCACCTGCGAAACCCAGCAGATCGCCCCCGGCAAGTTCAACCTGCTCGCCAGTTATGGCTCCGGCCCTGGTGGTCTGGTGCTGGCTGGGCACAGCGATACCGTGCCCTTCGATGCGGCCCTGTGGCAGACCGATCCGCTCAAGCTGAGCGAAGTGGGCGACCGCTGGGTGGGGCTGGGCAGTTGCGACATGAAGGGTTTTTTCGCCCTGGCCATCGAAGCCGTACGGCCGCTGCTCGATCAGCCCTTCCAGCAGCCGCTGCTGATTCTCGCCACCTGTGACGAAGAAAGCTCGATGGCCGGCGCCCGTGCCTTGGCCGCTGCCGGCCGACCGCTTGGCCGGGCTGCAGTGATTGGCGAGCCGACAGGCCTCAAGCCCATACGCCTGCACAAGGGCGTGATGATGGAGCGCATCGATATTCTTGGGCAAAGTGGCCATTCCTCCAATCCGGCTCTTGGCCACAGTGCGCTGGAGGCCATGCAGGATGTCATGGGTGAGCTGCGCGGCCTGCGTGCGCAATGGCAGCGTGAGTTCAACAACCCGCAATTCAGCGTGCCAGAACCGACACTGAACCTCGGCTGCATCCACGGTGGCGACAACCCCAACCGCATCTGTGGCCAATGCGCGCTGGAGTTCGACCTGCGCCCGTTGCCGGGCATGGACCCGGAGCAGCTGCGTGAGGCGATTCGTGGCAAGTTGCAGCCGCTGGCGCTCAAGCATCAGGTGCGTATCGATTACGGCTCGCTGTTCCCGGAAGTGCCACCCTTCGAGCAGCGCGCCGATGCCGAACTGGTGCGTCTGGCCGAGCGTCTGACCGGGCACACGGCCCAGGCAGTGGCATTCGGTACCGAAGCGCCTTATCTTCAGCAGCTTGGCTGCGAGACGCTGGTGCTCGGCCCCGGCGATATCGATTGTGCGCACCAACCCGGGGAGCACCTGGAACTGGCCCGCATCGAACCTACCATGGCGCTGTTGCGCCAATTGATTCAACACTATTGCCTGACCCGGAGCGAAGACGTGCAGCGACGATGAGAGCGACTCTCTAACCGAACATGACGGCCATGCCGTCTTAGTCTCTACGTTAATGGATTGCTCATGCACGACTACGTCAACTGGCTACGCCACGCCTCGCCCTACATCAACGCTCATCGTGACTGCACCTTCGTGGTCATGTTGCCGGGCGAGGGCGTTGCCCATCCGAATTTCGCCAATATCGTCCACGACCTGGTGCTGCTGCACAGCCTCGGCGTGCGTCTGGTGCTGGTGCACGGCTCGCGCCCGCAGATCGAGGCGCGCCTCGCTGCCCGCGGCCTAACCCCGCACTATCATCGCGACCTGCGCATCACCGATGCACCGACCCTGGAGTGCGTGATCGATGCTGTTGGCCAACTGCGCATCGCCATCGAGGCGCGTCTGTCGATGGACATGGCCGCCTCGCCGATGCAGGGTTCGCGCCTGCGCCTGACCAGCGGCAACTTCGTCACTGCCAGGCCGATCGGCGTGCTCGACGGGGTCGATTACCACCATACTGGCGAAGTGCGGCGCATTGACCGCAAGGGCATCAATCGCCAGCTCGACGAGCGCAGCATCGTACTGCTGTCGCCGCTGGGCTATTCGCCCACCGGGGAAATCTTCAACCTGGCCTGCGAGGATGTCGCCACCCGCGCTGCCATCGACCTGGGCGCAGACAAGCTGCTGTTGTTCGGCGCCGAGGATGGCCTGCTCGACGAGCAGGGCAAGCTGGTGCGCGAACTGCGTCCGCAGCAGGTGCCCGCGCACCTGGCACGGCTGGGCAGCAACTATCAGGGCGAGCTGCTCGACGCCGCTGCCGAGGCCTGTCGGGGCGGCGTCAAACGCAGCCATATCGTCAGCTACGCCACCGATGGCGCACTGCTCAGCGAGCTGTTCACCCGCACTGGCAACGGTACGCTGGTGGCGCAGGAGCAGTTCGAATCACTGCGCGAGGCGACCATCGAGGATGTGGGTGGCCTGATTGAGCTGATCAGCCCGCTGGAAGAGCAGGGCATTCTGGTGCGTCGTTCGCGTGAGGTGCTGGAGCGCGAGATCGAGCAGTTCAGCATCGTTGAGCGCGAAGGGCTGATCATCGCCTGTGCGGCGCTCTATCCCATCGCCGATTCCGACTGCGGTGAGTTGGCCTGTCTGGCGGTCAATCCCGAATACCGTCACGGCGGTCGCGGCGACGCATTGCTCGAGCGGATCGAGGCCAGGGCGCGGGCGCAGGGGATCAAGACCCTGTTTGTGCTCACCACGCGTACCGCGCACTGGTTCCGCGAGCGCGGTTTCGAGCCGAGCAGTGTCGAGCGCATGCCGGCCGCGCGGGCGTCGCTGTACAACTACCAGCGCAACTCGAAGGTATTCGAGAAGACGTTGTAAGCGAGGGGTATGAATCGCAGCGAACTGTATGAGCGGATTTATCCGCGAGCTTCGCGGCTGAAGTCGCTCCTACACTGGAGCGATGCAGGAGACCGCAATCCGCGAGCGTGAGGCAGAATACCCCCGGATTTCATCCGGGCTACCTCTCTTTAGCCGCGACGGGTTCACCGCTCGCGGCTAACGCCCCTCCCACGATGCGTTCAGGACTCAGGCACTGTGCTGCTGTAGGCGCATCTGTTCGAAGCCATCGTCCCAGCCGGCCTCCCAGGCCGCAGCAGGGGTTTCGTCAGGGTAGGGCTGGCGGGTTCTCGGCTGGCCGGTGAGGCCGGCCATATAGCCTTGTTGGTAGGCCTTGGTCAGGCTCTCCAGGCTCCATTGCGGCGTGGCTTCTTCGGCCATGGGCGCTGCTCATCTATCGTCCTTTACCCGGCAATGCTAGCTTGCAGGGCGGCCGTGGGAGTGGCCGCCCATCCTGGCTTTTGCTCCGCTGGTTGGCTTTGTGACGCAGTCGACGCTTCGTCGCCTTACACGGCCAACGCCAGAATGCTGGCCTGATACGCCGCGACGAAGGCATCGAAATCGCCCTCGGGCTGTGCTTCCAGCTCTGCCTGTGCCGCCAGCGAGTCCCTGGCCGCCTGTTCGAAGGCCTGTTGCTGTTCGGCTGGGAGTGCTTGGCCACGGAAATACTCGGCATGGCG
Source organism: Ectopseudomonas oleovorans (assembly GCF_029845265.1). Classification (NCBI taxonomy): domain Bacteria; kingdom Pseudomonadati; phylum Pseudomonadota; class Gammaproteobacteria; order Pseudomonadales; family Pseudomonadaceae; genus Ectopseudomonas; species Ectopseudomonas oleovorans. The sequence goes on along the minus strand of NZ_JAOCLK010000015.1, from coordinate 4,875 downwards.
CAGGCTCTGCTGCAGGGCGAAGTCGGTGAAGCTCTGCCCCTGACGGAGTATCGCCAGCACCTGCGCCGATGGGGTCAGCGCCACGTCGGCGACCTTGGCCTGCTGTTGCGCCAGTGCCTCGACGTGTGCGGCGCTACCCTGGTGGCGGTCGAGCAGCTCGGCCAGCGGCAGGATGCGTTCGAGCAACTCGCTGGCCCAGACCTTGAGTTCCACCTGCTGACTGCCCTTGTCCAGGTGCAGACCGGGACGGCGACCTTCCTTGACCACCTTGAGGAAGTTGTCGGTGCAACTGCTGCACTCGCCATTGCCCAGCAGCGGGCTGTCTTCCAGTGCGCAGAACAGCAGGAAGGCGTCGATGAAGCGCGCCTGCGCCAGGTCGATACCCAGCGGCAGGAAGGGGTTGATGTCCAGGCAGCGTACTTCCACGTACTGCACGCCACGGCTCATCAGGGCCTGGATCGGTCGCTCACCGCTGCGGGTCACGCGTTTCGGGCGGATGCTCGAGTAGTACTCGTTCTCGATCTGCAGAATGTTGGTGTTCAGTTGTAGCCACTCGTCGCCACGCTTGGTGCCCGCCTCGACATAGTCCGGATAGGGCGTGCCGACGGCCAGGCGCAGGCTGTCGGTGTAGCTGGCCAGATCGTTGTAGCAGGGGGTCAGGCCAGACTGCGCATTGCTCTGGTAGCCCAGGTCGCTCATGCGCAGGCTGGTGGCGTACGGCAGGTACAGGGTGTCGGCGTCCAGCTCCTGCAACTGGTGCGGGCGGCCGCGCATGAAGCCCTTGTCCAGCGCCGGCGAGGCGCCGAACAGGTACATCAGCAGCCAGCTGTAGCGGCGGAAATTGCGGATCAGCGCGATGTAGCGTGCCGACTGGTAGTCGCGCGCGCTCTGCTCGCTGCCTTCGCTCTGTTGCTGCAGTTGCCAGAGTTTTTCCGGCAGGGAGAAGTTGTAGTGGATGCCGGCGATGCACTGCATGGTCTTGCCGTAGCGCAGCGCCAGACCCTTGCGGTACACGTACTTGAGGCGACCGATATTGGAGCTGCCGTAGCGGGCGATGGGAATGGTCTCTTCGTCCGGCAACTGGCAGGGCATCGACGTGCTCCACAGCAGTTCGCCATTGAGCTTGTCGTAGGCGAAGCGGTGGATGCTGTCCAGTTCGGCGAGGGTGGCGGCCGGATCATTGGCGGTGCCGGTGATGAACTCCAGCAGCGACTCGGAATAGTCGGTGGTGATCTGCGCATGGGTCAGCGCCGAGCCTAGTGCCTGCGGGTGCGGAGTCAGGGCCAGCTGGCCGTCGCGAGTGACGCGCAGGCATTCGCGCTCGATGCCATGCAGACACTCGCCCAGCAGGGACAGGTTGGCCGGCTCGCCGAGCTGGGCCAGGCGGCGGGAGAGAAGGTCGCTCAAGATGCAATTCCTAACTGGGCAGTCGCCATAATATGGGGATCGCCCCCGCACTCTGCAAGGGGGCGAACGCTTACCCAGATTAGATCAGCGAGCGGGGTGCCGATTACACGCAGGCGAAGGTGCCTTGTGCCTTGGCGATCAGCTTGTCGCCCTGCAGCACTTCGGCTTCCACCACCTGGGTGCGGCGACCTGCGTGCAGTACCTTGGCGTGGCACAGCACGCTGCCCTCGGAGACCGGGCGGATGTAGTTGATCTTGCACTCCAGGGTCACGCTGCTGGGGCCGCCATCGCCCAGGCTGTGGCTGGCCTGACCCATGGCGGTGTCGATCAGCGAGAACAGCGCGCCGCCGTGCAGCTTGCCGTGCAGGTTGCGCAGCTCGTCGGTGAGGGTCAGGCGCACGCGCGCCTCACCGCCGCCGACCTGGAGGATCTCCAGGCCGAGCAGGCGGGAAAAGGCGCTGCTGGCGCCTACGTTGTCGGTGTTGTCGGTCATGTTCATTTCTTCAACTGCTTGGCGTTGGCGAACAGGGCGGCCATGCCGCCGGTGGCGGGTGCCGGTTTGTCCTGGCTGGAATGGCGCTCGCTGCGCGGTGTGTTGCCGCCACGGTTGCCGTTGCCACGCTGACCGCCGCGAGCGCCCTCGACTTTCTCGCCGGGGGTGTCGCCCATGCGCATGGACAGGGCGATGCGGTTACGCGGGATATCCACCTCCATCACCTTGACCTTGACCACGTCGCCGGCCTTGACCGCCTCGTGCGGATCCTTGACGAATTTCTCCGACAGCGCGCTGATGTGCACCAGGCCGTCCTGATGCACGCCGATGTCGACGAAAGCGCCGAAGTTGGTGACGTTGGTCACCACGCCTTCGAGCACCATGCCCAGCTTGAGGTCGTTCAGCGTTTCCACGCCTTCCTGGAACTCGGCGGTCTTGAACTCCGGGCGCGGGTCGCGGCCGGGTTTGTCCAGTTCCTTGAGGATGTCGCCGACGGTGACCAGGCCGAAGCGCTCGTCGGTGAACTTGGCCGGATCGAGGCGCTTGAGGAAGCTCGAGTCGCCGATCAGCGAGCGGATATCGCGGCCGGTGTCCTGGGCGATGCGCTCGACCAGTGGGTAGGTTTCCGGGTGCACCGCCGAGGCGTCCAGCGGGTTGTCACCGTTCATCACGCGGAGGAAGCCAGCGGCCTGTTCGAAGGTCTTCTCGCCCAGGCGCGGCACCTTCTTCAGCTCGGCGCGGGTCTTGAACGCACCGTTCTGGTCGCGGTGGGCGACGATATTCTGCGCCAGGGTCGCATTCAGCCCGGAGATGCGTGCCAGCAGGGCGGCAGAGGCGGTGTTGACGTCCACGCCGACGGCGTTCACGCAGTCCTCGACCACGGCGTCCAGGCTGCGCGCCAGCTTGAGCTGCGACACATCGTGCTGGTACTGGCCGACGCCGATGGATTTCGGGTCGATTTTCACCAGCTCGGCCAGCGGGTCCTGCAGGCGACGGGCGATGGACACCGCGCCGCGCAGGGAGACGTCGAGATCGGGGAATTCGCGGGCGGCCAGCTCCGAGGCCGAGTACACCGAGGCGCCGGCCTCGGAGACCATTACCTTGGTCAGCTTCAAGCCCGGCACCTTCTTGATCAGCTCGGCGGCCAGCTTGTCGGTCTCGCGGCTGGCGGTGCCGTTGCCGATGGAGATCAGGTCGACGCCGTGCTTGGCGCAGAGCTTGGCGAGGATGGCCAGGGTGCCGTCCCAGTCGTTGCGCGGCGCGTGCGGGTAGACGGTGGCGGTTTCCAGCACCTTGCCGGTGGCATCGACCACGGCCACCTTGCAGCCGGTGCGCAGGCCCGGGTCGAGCGCCAGGGTGGCACGCGGGCCGGCCGGGGCGGCCAGCAGCAGGTCGTGCAGGTTGCGGGCGAACACGGCAATCGCCTCGTCCTCGGCCTTCTCGCGCAGCTCGCCGAGCAGGTCGGTTTCCAGGTGGTTGTACAGCTTGACCTTCCAGGTCCAGCGCACCACCTCGGCCAGCCACTTGTCGGCGGCACGGCCTTGTGCGCTGATGCCGAAGCGCTCGCCGATCATCAACTCGCACGGATGCATGGCGCCGGGCAGCTCTTCGCCGACCTTCAGGCTGGCGCTGAGAATGCCTTCGTTACGCCCGCGGAAGATCGCCAGCGCACGGTGCGACGGCACGCCCTTGAGCGGCTCGTCATGCTCGAAGTAATCGCTGAACTTGGCGCCTTCGTTTTCCTTGCCCGGCACCAGGCGGGCGCTGAGGGTGGCGTTGTCCTTGAGGAAGCTGCGTAGCTTGTCGAGCAGCGCGGCGTCTTCGGCGAAGCGCTCCATGAGAATGTACTTGGCACCTTCGAGCACGGCCTTGACGTCGGCGAAGCCTTTGTCGGCGTCGATGAAGCGCTCGGCTTCCTGTTCCGGTGCGAGATTCGGATCGTTGAACAGCGCATCGGCCAGCTCGCCAAGGCCGGCTTCCAGGGCGATCTGGCCCTTGGTACGGCGCTTTTGCTTGTACGGCAGGTAGAGGTCTTCGAGGCGCGTCTTGGTGTCGGCCAGGTCGATCTCTCGCTTGAGTTCGGGGGTGAGCTTACCCTGCTCCTCGATGCTGGCGAGGATCGCCACGCGGCGTTCGTCCAGCTCGCGCAGGTAGCGCAGGCGCTCTTCCAGGTGGCGCAACTGGGTGTCGTCGAGGCTGCCGGTCACCTCTTTACGGTAACGGGCGATGAAGGGCACGGTGGAGCCTTCGTCGAGCAGGGCCACGGCGGCGGCGACTTGCTGCGGGCGCACGCCCAGTTCATCGGCGATGCGGTTGTTGATACTGTCCATAAATAAAGCTACCCACTGAAGCGACAGGGCGGCCGCAAAGATGCTGGCCAGAGACGAAAGCGGCGCATTATAAACACCGCATTCGCGAGCGCTGCGAACCGTTGGGGAAAAATCTGCTAACAATGGCTAGAGCGCCCACCCATGCGCCTGAGCGATAATGCCGCCACTTGCCGTCCACAGTACGGCTGTCCAAGGAGACGCCATGACCCAGTCCGCTGCCCCTGTCGCCGAAGGCGAGAAGATCCTCATCGTCGATGACGACGCCCGTTTGCGCCGCTTGCTCGAGCGCTTCTTCGATGAGCAGGGCTATCGCGTGCGCGCGGTGGAAAACGTCGAGCAGATGGATCGTCTGCTGGCCCGCGAGCTGTTCAATCTGGTGGTGCTCGACCTGATGCTGCCGGGTGAAGACGGCCTGTCCGCCTGCCGCCGCCTGCGTGAGGCCGGCAATCAAATGCCGATCATCATGCTCACCGCCAAGGGTGACGAAGGCAGCCGCATCCAGGGGCTGGAGCTGGGCGCCGACGATTACCTGGCCAAGCCCTTCAACCCGCGCGAACTGCTGGCGCGGATCAAGGCCGTACTGCGCCGTCAGGCACCGGTGGTACCGGGCGCGCCGGGCACCGAAGACGAAAGTGTGACCTTCGG